>DHQH01000113.1:42527-42760 GCA_002410125.1 Alphaproteobacteria bacterium UBA5343 | reverse complement strand
CCGCAAGGACAAGGTTCGTTTCTAGCGACTTTTCCCCAAGTGTTTGGGTTTTTTGCATTAAACTCATCTTTAGTGGCATATTTAAATGTAGCTGATTTTTCTTGAGTTGGTTTGCCACTATCAAGAGCAGATATAGGACTTTCGTGAACTTCTTGAATATTTTCTAAGTCACTTGATTGTTGTAATTGTTCAACATCTCCTAGTTTTACTTCTACTCTTGAAAGTAAGTTGAC
>DHQH01000113.1:41963-42313 GCA_002410125.1 Alphaproteobacteria bacterium UBA5343 | reverse complement strand
TACTCTTGAAAGTAAGTTGACTACTCTTTCTTTTAGAGTTTCTAACATTTCCCTAAATAAATCGAATGCTTCTTTTTTATATTCGTTTAATGGGTCTTTTTGACCATAGGCTCTTAGTAAAATAGTATGTCTCATATATTCTAAAGTTGCGATATGATCTTTCCATAATTGGTCTAATACTTGTAGTAGCATAGATTTTTCAAGCATTCTCATAATTTCAGGTGATATAGTTTCTTCTTTTTCTTTGAAGATTTTATCCATTTGGCTAATAATTCTATCAATTATGATGTCATCGCTTACACCTTCTTCTTTTGCCCAATCATCTACTGCAAATTCAATGCCTGTTAAAT
>DHQH01000113.1:29675-41753 GCA_002410125.1 Alphaproteobacteria bacterium UBA5343 | reverse complement strand
GCTTCAATGCCTGTTAAATGGTGTAGTTCCATTTTAAGACTGGTGATGTCCCAGTTTTCTGGCATAGATTTGGGAGGGATAGATTTATAAGCAATATTTTCTACTACATCATATCTCATATCATCAATTGTTTCTGAAATGTCATCGGTTTGCATTAGTTCTTTTCTTTGACTGTAAATTACTTTTCTTTGATCATTCATTACATCGTCATATTTAAGTAAGTTTTTACGAATATCAAAGTTTCTAGCTTCTACTTTTTCTTGAGCTTTTTCAAGAGCTTTACTAATCCATGGGTGTGTGATTGGCTCGCCATGTGGCATTCCCATTCTTTGTAGCATAGTGTCCATTCTATCAGATCCAAAAATTCTCATTAAATCATCATCTAAAGAAAGATAGAATTTAGATGCTCCAGGGTCACCTTGACGACCTGAACGACCTCTTAATTGGTTATCAATACGACGGCTTTCATGACGCTCAGTACCAAGAATATATAAACCACCGCTTGCTAATACTTTTTCTTTACCAGTGGCAATTTCTTCTTTGATTTTAGCTGTGATTTTATCAATTTTATTTTGATCGGTAATACCTTCTAATTCTTCTTTTAATCTCATATCAAGATTACCACCTAATTGAATATCAGTACCACGTCCTGCCATATTAGTTGCAATTGTTACGGCTCCTGGTTTACCAGCTTGGGCAACAATTGATGCTTCTCTTTCGTGATGTCTAGCATTCAAGATTTCGAATTTTATTTTAGAGTTTTTCTTTAATAAGTTAGCAATATATTCTGATTTTTCAATTGATGTTGTACCAACTAGAACGGGTTGACCTTTTTTGTTGCAGTCAATGATAGTTTTAATTATTGCATCATATTTTTCTTCTGCGGTGCGATAAATTTCATCGTTATAGTCAATTCTTGCAATTGGTTTGTTGGTTGGGATGTCTGTTACCTCTAAATTGTAGATTTCGGCAAATTCAGATTCTTCAGTCATCGCTGTACCTGTCATACCTGATAGTTTTGGATACATTCTAAATAAATTTTGGAAGGTAACAGCTGCAAGGGTTTGGTTTTCTTGCTGAATTTTTACACCTTCTTTAGCTTCAATTGCTTGGTGAAGTCCATCTGAATATCTTCTACCATCCATCATACGACCAGTAAATTCATCAATGATTACGATTTTACCGTCTTTTATGATATAATCTACATCACAGGTGAACATCTTATGAGCCTTTAAGGCTTGGTCAATATGGTGAACGATGTTCACATTTGCTACATCATAAAGGCTACCATTTTTAATGATTTTTTCTTTTTTGAGTAGTTCTTCGACTCTTGTAGTACCTTTTTCAGTTAGGGTGATAGACTTTTGTTTTTCATCTTTTTCATAATCTTTGTCATCTAACATTGGGATTACTTTGTTAACTGCGATATAGGTAAGAGATGAATCTTCTGCTGCACCAGAAATGATAAGTGGAGTTCTTGCTTCGTCAATTAAGATAGAGTCAACCTCGTCAATGATAGCAAAGTTGAAATCTCTCATTACCATTTCATCAAGAGAAAATCTCATATTATCTCTTAAATAGTCAAAACCTATTTCATTATTAGTTCCATAAGTAATATCGGCATTGTAAGCATCTTTTCTTTCATCTGATGATTTGCCATGGATTATATAGTCAACAGTTAATCCTAAGAATCTGTAAACTTGTCCCATCCATTCAGCATCCCTTTGGGCTAAATAGTCATTCACGGTTACGATGTGAACACCTTTGCCTTCAAGAGCATTAAGGTAGGCTGCAAGAGTTGCTACAAGAGTTTTACCTTCACCAGTTTTCATTTCTGTTATCATACCTTTATGGAGTACGATACCACCGACTAATTGAACGTCGTAATGTCTTTGACCTAATGTTCTTTTGGCTGCTTCTCTAACGGTTGCAAAAGCTTCTGGTAAGAGATCGTCTAAAGTTTCACCATCAGCTAATCTTTTTTTGAATATTTCAGTTTGTTGCTTTAGTTCTTCATTGCTTAACTTTTCAATAGTTTCTTCTAGAGAATTTATAAGATTTATAGTTTTTTGTTGTTTTTTGATAAACCTTTCATTGGCTGTACCAAATAATCTTTGTGCGATTGCACCTAACATTACACTGTTCCTTTTAATATATTGTATATAATGAGTTGCTTTGTTGTCAGTCATTTTGTTTAAGTAGGGCTTCTACTACACACAAACGACTTCCTAAAATCACTCTTATTCTATGCAATATCTTGTTATTTATTTTTTATATACAGAAAATAGTGTTTTATTTGGGCTATGTCAATATGTTGAGAATAGTTATAAAATTATTATTGTTTTTTAATAATATTAGGATTAATTTTGTGAGGTATTTAATTATTTATTTAAGGGAAAGTGAAATGAAAAAAATAATATTAGCGATATGTGTTTTAATTATTGTTGGCATTGGTGCTTGCTATATAGTTAATGCTTCTGAAAATGGAGTGTTGGCCGAGTATAATGGTAAGAAAATTCTAGTTAAAGATGTTAAGAATTATTACAACAAAACTCCACAATTACAAATGGTTCCTTTTGAACAAGTATATTCACAAATTTTAGATGTTATGGTAAATGGTGATTTGGTAGCTGATGCTGCAAAAGCAGAAGGTGTTGATAAAAGCGAAGAATTTGTAAATGCTATTAAAGATGCAGAACAAAAAATTCTTAGTAATATTTATATTAGCTCTTTAGTAGAAGAAAAGAAAAGTAATAACGAATTAGATAACTTATATAAAGAATTTGTAGAAAATCATAAATCTCAATTAGAAATTAAAGCTAGACATATTTTACTTAAAACAGAGGAAGATGCGAAAAATGTGATTGCTAAACTTGAAAAAGGTGAAGATTTTGCAAAATTAGCAAAAGAGTTTTCAACAGGTCCTTCTGCTAAAAGAGGTGGAGATCTTGGCTTCTTTGCAAAAGGAGCAATGGTTCCTGAATTTTCAGAAGCAGCATTTAACCTAAAAGATGGAGAGTATACAAAAAATCCTGTTAAAACTCAATTTGGTTGGCATGTGATTAAGACAGAGGCAAGAAGAACACCAGAAACACCTAAAAAAGAAGAAGTGTTACCACAATTAGAAAGACAGTTTAGTGCAAAGATTGTTGAAGAGTTGCTTGCAGGTCTGAGATCTAAAGCAGGAGTGCAGTTGTTTGGGTTAGACGGTAAACCTCAATAATCTTCGTCTTTTGCACCATTAATCGCAAATTGGTTTTTAAATGAGGCGTTCACGTATTACTTATACGCGAAACCTTATTTAAAAATAAAGTTTGCTTCTACTGGCACAAAATCCTTCAGATTGTAATCTTTGTATAAAAATCATTCAGCCCCCATTTAATGGGGGTTTGTTTTTTGAGTTTTGCTAAATCATATATATCTTTAGTTATATATGGGTATGATTTTAAGCATAGAATTGAGAAACTTTATGCTTTTTTAATAGTTATACTCATAAAATCTTAATATAATTAAGGTAAGAGTTGTATTATGTTTATTGTGGGATTTTAGAGATATGTTTGTTTGGATGATATTAGCAGTTATGATTGCGGCTTTATTTTCATTCTTAATCGCTCCGAGGGATGATGATTATGAAGTAAGACATGTGCCAAGAGCAGAAGGAATTGCTGCTAATCTTGCTACTATGCATTCAGCGGCTACTAGATATGTTTTTGATAATTTAGGTAGTTATTCTAGTGGTTTGATTGGTGCAGGGACCCTTGGTTCTTATTTGCCTCTTGGATATTCTAATTCTTATAATGTACAAAGTGAGATTTTTTGTTTTGATACAACTAATACAGATACTAGAATTCAAATAGATTGTGATGATGCTAATGCAAAGAATTATGTGATTTCTTACATTCCAACTCCACCTAGATTTACAATGATGAATGGTGAAAATCAACCAAAACCTAATAGAGCGATGATGTTGGCCTTAGCAAAAACAGGATCAAATGCAATTAATATTGGTTATACTGTTAATATGGGTACGGATGTGGCAACAAGTGATTGTTTAGGGTCTAGGATGGGTGTTCAATCTTATCGCGGAGTTTTTGTGTATATTCCGCAAGGGGCACAATCAATTGATTCTCATGGTGGAGATATAGGTTTTAATTATTTAGTTTATGTAACAAGACTGGCTAATTCTGGTGTGGATTTGAATGCTCCAATTTAGATTTAAAGGGTTTTTTTAGGAGGGACAGATATGATTAGATATATTAATAGGCTTTTAAGACTTAATAAATCCTCTGAACAAAGAGGTGGTCTTATGGTTGAGGCTATTGCAATGCTTGGTATGATTGCGATGGTTACTCCTATGTTATTTAAAAAATCTCAAGAAAGAGCAAATGAGATTAGTGATATTAGTATAGCTAATCATATGAGGATGATTATGCGTGGGGTGGATGATTATATTAGATCTAATCATGCTGATATTAAAAATGGTAACACTGTTAGTTATGCTAGTTGTACACCAACAGATGTAGATTATTCTGGTGCTCTTCCTACAACTGATGTTGTTCAGATTGGGCATTTTTGTCAGTTCTTACCTGTTGGTTATCAAGATCTAGCACCTTCTATATTAGGTAGTTATAGAGTTTCTATTAGAAGAGAAGATGTGGGTGGAGAAACTATTATTTCAGCCGTACTCGCAACAGAACAAAATGGACAGTTAACACAACTTAGAAGTACAAGAGTTGCTTCTATGATTGGTGCGCATGGTGGTAATGTTAGACCAGCCTCAAATACTAAAATGACTGGTAACCAAGATGCTTGGGAATTAGACATTGGTAATTATTTTACTGGAGCTTGGCTACCTGGTGAAAATTCAATTGTGGTAACTTCTTCTTATACAGGGGTTTCTGATACATCTGAGTTTTTATATAGAACAGATGTTGGTTATGAAGAATTTAATACTATGCTGACAGATTTACATATGGCTGATAATGATATTGAAGATGTAGATCATTTGATCGTTTCTGGTACAGGAGCTGGGACTGATCATGGTATTACTGTTGAAAATGGTGGTATTGTGGTTGAGCTAGATGATATTGATGTGACTGCTGGTAACATTACAGTAGCTGCTGGTGATATAGAAGCAACATCTGGTAATATTACTGCAGGGGCAACTGTGACAGGTTTAGACTTGGTTGGTACTAATAGTTTGGATATTGGAGGTGGAGATTTTACTGTAGATGCTGATGGTAATGTAGTAGGTGCAGGAACAGCTAATTTTACAGGTGATGTTACAGCGGGAGCTAATTTACAAGTTGATGGTAATACTACTATTGATGGTACAGCTACTGTTACTGGTTTATTAACAGCTAGTGGTGGTGCTGATGTGACTGGTGATTTAGATGTTAGTGGTGCAACCAATACAGGAACATTAAATACTACAGGTTTAGCGACTGTTGATAGTTTAGATGTGACTAATAATGCTGATATTCATGGTGATTTAACTGTAGATGGAACAGCAACACTTACAGATCTTAATTTAACAGGTGATTTAGATGTTAATGGTAATACGGAGACTGATACATTAGATGTGTTAGGTAATGCAACCGTTGGTGATAGTTTGATAGTTACTAATGGTATTACATCAACAAACGGGGATATTGATTCAGGTGGTAATGTAACAGCTGATGATTATATTTATGCTCTTTATGATGGTGTTTCTGATTATGAATTTGGGGTTGATAATCTAGGTGGAACTGCAAACGACACTAATCGAATGTATCTTAGAAAAGGTTTTGTTGAAGTAACTGCTGATACTGATATGAAGGCAGAGCAAGGCTTTATTCAAGTTCCTAGAATGGTGACAGATGAAGCATTTACACTACCAATAGCAACTCTTGATTGTTCTAGTGGTACATGTAGTGTAACTAGTGTTTCAACAGTAGATCCTGAGGGGTATGATAGGTATCAAGTTAATCCTGCTTATACTTCAGTTATGAAAGATATTAAATTGGCTAGCCGTGGTGGTGCTAGATTGAGTGAGATTTTACCTGACTTTATTAATAAAGGTATATTTGTGTTAGATAATACCTATAAACAATATTGGCATGGTACAAATACTACAGCTTATACAGGTGGGTCTCCTGATTCAGATTCATATGGTAGAGCTGATGTGAATGGTGATGGATTTATTAATGGATCGGATCAGGTTGATACTGATGGGGATAATATTCCAGATGCTGATGCTTGGCTTCTTAATTGGTCTGGTAGTAATTGTGGTAGCACTGGCTCTAGTGATTGTAAGCCTCCTGTTGATTTTGCATCAAATAAATTATATGTATCTTCTGCAGAGGAGTGTGAGAGTGATACATTTGCTTGTCAGACATCTCCTTGGATGGGTTTTATTCCAGCTCCTATTTGTCCGACCAATTATGCTGCAATTGTTACTATGAGTCCGGTTAGGTGGAGATCTGGTAGATCTTATGCGCAAGGGGTTGATTCTACAACATTAGGTGATTCTTTAGAGATTTCTCCTGATAGAGATAAAGCTGCCACCTTCCAAACTAATACTTGGACTGCCCTTACTGTGGAGGCATATTGTGAAGATAATGCTGGTGGTTCTAAATCTTGTGCAAGTATGACTAATACAGATATATTCTTTGGATGGAGTGGTATGATGGGATTCTTGTATCCATTTGATGATGATGATCCACCTGATGGTGTAGCTGATCAGATTGCTTGGAATGTATGGCCAGTAAATAATAAAGAGCTATCAGCTATTGCTAATATTTATTGTCTGTTTATGAGAAGAAATCCTGGTTTTGCTGGTGTTCCTAGATGGGATCCAGATGTAGTGGATGTGAGTTATGATCAACTTAGAAACTTTAGATATGCTGGTGATTATGGTGTGAAAACTAATACTGATAGAGCAACTACTCAGAATATTGGTGCAGGTAATCTATATTCATATAGCTTTGATGGTACTAATGAAAATACCAAAGGTCTTTATGATCCAGAAATTAATGTTGATGGTACGACTGATACTACTAACATACATACATATGTAGAGCCTTGGAATTAGAATAATATTTTAAGGCAGGGTATAAAATTATTACCTGTTTACAAAGTAACCCGATTAGTTATAATTGGGTTACTTTTTTTATATATGTTGGGAGTGAAGAAGAATTGTTAAGTGTAATCATTGCTAAACCTACAAAAGCTTGTAATGCAGCTTGTACTTATTGCTCAGCTGCGGCAGAAGCTGCAGAGAAACCTAAGAATCGATGGACTATTGATGATTTTAAACATTATTTTGATAAATTGGTAGATTATATCCCAAAGGATAATTATTGTCTTTGGTTGTGGCATGGCGGTGAGCCAATGCTACTTGGTCCAAAATTTTATCTTGAGGCATATTATTATGCTAAGAAAAAAAGACCGATGCTCGGGATGTCTATGCAGTCTAATATCTTAGATTATTCTCATGATAAATGGTATGATGTAATTAAGCATGTTTGCGGTGGTTCTATTTCTACTAGTTATGACCCTGATGTATCTGGTAGGGTTTATAGAGGAAGTATAGAAAATTATACTAAGAAATTCTTTGAGAGCCTGCAAATGGCAATGGATGATGGGATTAGGACTTTTATTATTGGTACTTATACTAATGATATGGTTGAGAGAGACCTTCATATGAGAAAATATGAGTTGGCGCTTAATTATGGTGATCAGGCATTTGGAATTAGATATAATTATCGTTATCCTGCAGGAAGAGCAAAAGATTCTGGTGATTTTATGTCTCCTGAAGTTTATGGTAACATGTTAATTGAAGTTTATAATGAATGGGTTAGACAAGCTCCAGATTTCCAGATTGTTCCTCATACTCAAATTTTAGAAAAAATTATTGCTGGTGGTAGTCGTTGTCCTTGGACAAGGCATTGTGCTGGGCATTTTATTGGGTTAGAGCCTGATGGAAGGGTTTGGAATTGTGCTTCTTTTGCAGATTTAGAAGATGATAAATATTGTTTTGGTGATTTGAATACTCAAGATTTTGGTGAGATTATGTCTTCATACCCTGCAAGAGAAATTAAACGAAGAGTTGCAACTATTCCTGATGAATGCTTTGAATGTAGAAATTTAGATGTTTGTGAAGGTGCTTGTGCTAGGGATTCAATCTTATTTGGTGGTGATATTTATGATAAAACTAAATATTGCGAATCTTGGATGATGTTAATTGATAGAATTAAACAAAGTGTTGCGAGTGGTGAGGCGAATAGAGTGATTGAAAAATCAGGTTATCATAGAAAGGCTCAAGCTAGAAGAAGACCTTCTCCGATGATTGTTGGTAAATCAACAGGAGAGATAAAAACAGATATAAAAGCTGGTTGTGCTTGTGCTAGTGATAGTATTGGTGAGAATGAGCATGAGAATGCGATTGCTAATGCAACAGGTTGTTTGTAGGAAAGGATGAAGAGAAGTGGTAGCTGTTTATTTAAAACCGACTAATTTTTGTAATGTAGGGTGTGAGCATTGTTATTTATCAGATAAGGTAAAAACTGATAAAACTTTGATGCCGATTGATGTTCTCTTTAAAACTGCTCATTTGTTAAAAGATATGAGAGAAGATTTGAGTAAGACTAGAGGTGGAAATGTCCATGTGATTTTCCATGGTGGTGAGCCTTTAATGGCACCAGCTAGTTGGTATGATAGAGCGATTGATATATTTAATGAAGTGTTGGGTGAGAGAACATTTTCTTGTTCTATGCAATCTTCTTTAATGCCTGAGATTGATGAACATATTGATGTGATGAAAAAATATACTAATGCTTCAATTGGGGCTAGTGTTGATTTTACTTCAAGGACTATTGATGGTAGTTCAGAAAAATATTTAGAAAAATTCTTAAAAAGAGTAGAACAATTAAGAGAAGAAAAAATTACCATTAATTGTGGAATTGTACCTGCAAAAGGTGATCTTGGTAAAGAAAAAATGATTATCGATTGGTTCTTAGAGCATGGTTTTAAATCTTTTAGAATTGAGAGATTAAATGCTTGGGGATATGAGACAGATGTTTGTCCTACGAATCGTGAGCATTCAAATTTTTTAATTGCGATGTTTGATTATGTATTAGAAAAAATGAAATCTGGTGAACATATTGATGTGAAGAGTATGTCAGCTGCGGTTGGTGGTGTATTATATGGCAGAAGAGGTGATACTTATGGTGGATCTTGTCAGACTGATATGATTACGGTTGAGCCAAATGGTGATGTTGCTTTATGCCCTAATCGTATTTCTTATGAAGATTTTTATGGAAATGTGAAAGATGGTTGGACTGCTCTTAGATCTAATCAAAGAAGGAGGCAATGGATATTAAAGCAAACATTATTTAATTATTCTAAGATGTGTGGAAAATGTGATTTTGTAAAATGGTGTAAAGGTTGTTGTCCTATTTCTGATCATACAATTGGTGGCGAGGATGATGATTGTGCAGGTTATAGAGAGTTTTTACTTCATTTAGAAAGTATTAAAAATAATGAAGAAACTAGATCTCTAATTGAGGAATATTACAATAATAGTGCGATTGGTAGAAGTATTGCAAATTCTATGAGACAGAGACAAAGAGCTCAATCATGTTATGGAGCTGGGGTTTCTGTTGGTAAAATGAGCATTAATATGGGTAATAAATAAGGAGTAAAAAGAGATGGTTTTATGGAGTGAAATTGCTAGTTTGCCAGCAGAGAAGATTGAAAAAAAATATTATCATGTAAAGCCTGATGGTAAGATATTTTACAGTGATGCTCTTTATTATATGGATTTGATTTCTTTTGAGTTTGAGGCAAATGAAAAAGGTGAAATGTCTGAAAATTTGATGGATGTTGTTGTTACTTGTAGGCAGACTAAAAATAATTTAGATATTTTTCTTGAAATTCCTTTTGATGAGAAAAAAATTGCTTATGATACATTGATAAAAAATGCATTTTTAGCAGAGTTTAATATTGCAATTATTCCGCCTAAAAATGATAGTGAAAAAGACTGGAAAAAATATTATAAGACAGTAGATAAATTTTCAAAAGCTCATGCTAGGATTACGAATTTCCCTCATGCTGTTTGGCCTGTTACTTCTATTATTCGACATTTGTTTAGAACTGTTATTACAGAAAATCCACCAACAGAATTAATAGTTGGAGAAACAGTTAATAATTCTGAATTATTTAAGTCGATATATGGTGATGCCAGGGTTGATAATGAAAAATATCAAGAAATAACTGAAGTTGTGAGAGAAAATGTATATGATGTTGTTGGTGGAGAAGCTAATTTTATACAAATGGCTCATAATACTGTTAGAGCAATGGAACAACAAAAACAAAATCGTTAGGATTTAGTTTGTGATATGAGTGATAAGTGTTTTTTACATTTGAATATTTTAGGAGAGCGAGGCAAGGATGTTTTATCTTTTCCTCTGTTTGATAAAGAAAAATGGAAAAAATTTAGACTATTCTTTCAAAAGAAAATCAAATTTAATTCTGATCTGATTTATAAAGATATATATGCAAGTAATAATATGTTTGATTGTAAATATATTGTTATGGGTGAGAATCCTGTTTTGGCGGCTATTTCTTTATTACATTTAGCTAGAAAAAATATTAAAGCTGTTTATTGTCCAATCAAATCAAATGGGCTTGATTGTTGGAGTTATGATTTTTTTAAACATCCCGATTTTAGAACATTAATAGAAGAATATACTGGTTTTAGAGATATGCCTAACTTTCAGCCTGATTGGGATTTGGGGTTTGAAGCTGATAATGATGAAGCAGTTGAATGGGTGAATAATTTTTTTGGTTTTATTGGTGATGAAATTAAAAGGCTTGAATTTGAAGGATTGGTTAGAATCGATGAGGATTTTATCTATACTCTTCATGACCGTAAGTTAGATTATAAAAATTATATTTTATTTTCTAATTATGATAATTTTTATAAAGTTTTCTCAAAGTCAGCTCGTAAAAAGTTTAGAACAGTTAGTAGTTTTGATAGTAAGATGGCTAGATTTTGTCATGATGCCTTTTGGAGTAAGGTGTTAAAAGATATTAAACTGATTAAAATTAATAAGAAAGATAATCTATTTCATCATATATTATGTGATAAGATTATTTTAACATCTTTAATAGAGAATTTTACTGGTTATAAAATTCAAGGGCAAGAAGGAAGAGAGATTAAGTTTTATTATGATAATCGCTTTATTATTCCGCTTGGTTCTGCTAATATGCATCCAATAGATCCCCAAAAATCAGTGGAACAAGCATTTAGTGATATTAGAAGATTATCTAGGGTGATTATATAGGAGAGTGGTTATGAAAAGGTTTTTTGTTGTTTTATGTGTAGTTATGTTTTCAATTATTAGTATGGCAAATGCTCAAAGTGAAGAAGGTGTTGCGTCTTTTCAACCTAAAAAAGATAGCTGGAAGAGATCTAGTAATGCTTTTGATGAAAATGCAAAATCTCATATGCTCAAAATTGCAAATAGAATTGGAGAGGATGCTCTTAGAGTTATTATCGAATCTGAAAAAGTCAGTTGTTTTACCGTTTCTAATAAAAAACCAGACTTTGATGGGCAGGTGATTGATGGATATAGTCTTGATGGTTTTTGTGGAGTTATTGATGGTAAGAATTTAGATCTTATTAGATATTTATTAATTGGTAAGACCGATGCAATTTTATTTGATAAAAAAGAGCAATGTGTTGTTTCTCCTAAATTGATGTTTAGATTTTCAAGAGGTTTTGATAATGTAGATGTTATGTGGTCTGCACCTTGTTATTCAACTGCTTTTTATTATAGCGGTAGAGAAAGATTCTTCAATCTTAAACCAATATCTGAGGATATTGAAAAACTAGTTAAGTTTTATAGTCAGAGTGCTATTGATATTGATGATATTCTTAGTGGTAAAGCTCAAGAAATTCTTGAAGATAGAAAGAAACCACAATCTACAGGAATTAAAAAATCTTGGGGTAATAAGACTGAAAATACTGAAGCTGATGGTAAAGCCTCTAAAGGTTGGGGTAAGTGGGAGTAATCTTCGTCTTTTTTCTCAAAT
>DHQH01000113.1:0-29484 GCA_002410125.1 Alphaproteobacteria bacterium UBA5343 | reverse complement strand
CATATATCCAATGTGTTTTATTTTTTAGTTATTATCTGAAAACTGTTTGTCCGAAAACATTTTGTAAGAAGAATAGGGATATAAAGCAAATAATTGATGAGAGGATAGGGGTTGTTACCCAACCTGTTGCAATTTTTCCTAACATATTCCATTTAATTCCTCTTGCACCTTTTATAATGCCAATTCCAATTACGGCACCAACAATTGCTTGAGAGCTAGAGACTGGGACAAGCGGAATTGATGGCAGGTTATGCTCTAATAAGAAATTTTCTACTGATTTTGATGAGAATAAAAATAGGGTTATAGAGTGAGATATAACCGCAATCCAAGCGATAATTGGTGACATTTTCATTAAATTGTGACCTACGGTTAGCATTACTTTTTGGGAATATGTAAACACACCAAGGGCAATAAAAATAGCACCAATAAAGAATAATTGTTGGATGTTAGTTAGAGTTATAGAATTAAAAAATGTAGTTGTTTTAAAAGGTGAGGTATTTACGAATACTCCCATTACATTTGCAATATTATTAGCTCCTAAGGCATATGCTCCAAAGGCTCCTGCTAAGATAAGTCCAATTCTAGTATAGGTATCAATCCATAATAGATGAATTTTACATTTTCTCATCATAAATTTGATAAATAAATATAGAGGAATTGCAAAGAAAGCAGAGAGAATAGGGCATAATACCCAAGTCATAGCAATTTTGGAAAATATTTTGACATCAGTTGGGTTGCCGCTATATATATTCCAGCCAATGATAGCTCCAACTATAGCCTGACTGGTAGAAACTGGTAAGCCTGACTTAGTCATAAAATAAACAGTAAATGCTGCAGAAAGAGCAACCATGAAGGAACCTGCAATAGCATTAACACTACCTAATTGTCCTAAAGTGTCAGTTGCTCCAGCACCATCATAAACAGCTCCTAAAATTAAAAATATGGAGCAAATAATGGCGGCGGTTTTAAATTTTATCATTCTAGTGCCAACAGCAGTGCCAAAAACATTAGCAGCATCATTTGCACCTAGAGACCAACCTAGGAATAATCCGCTTGATAAGAATATTAAAAACATTATATCCATAACTTAAATATCTCTTTTAATAGCAAAGATTGCTAGGTTATCAATAGTGTCTTCTGATTTATCAGCAATGCAATCAATAGCATCTACGAAACCTTTTAAATGCATTTTATTGGCGAGAGGTAGGTTAGAAGAGAATATTTCTTTTTTTAACTTGCTGGCGATTTTATCAGCTTCTGTTTCTAATGTTTGTACTTTATTTGAGTAATCTCTTATGATATTAAAATCTCTAAAAAATGCACGAGAGGCAATAGCAGTATTATCAACACAGCTAGTTACAATATTACATAGATCTAAAATATCTTTGTGATATTCTTCTGGTATTTCTGGCTCTTCATTGGTAAATTTATATGCAGAACTATTATAGACATTGATGATTTCATCAATATAACCAATTAGCTTTAATACATCAGCCCTTGAATCAGGTATCAAATTATGTCTGTATAATCTTTCTTGAATGTTTCTTTGTAGAGTATCTGCAGATTTTTCAATTCTGTGTAATTCTTTAGAGGTTTCTAAAAACTCTTTTGAGCTGCCATTGTTTAAATAGGTTGAAACCATTCTTTTAAAAAGAATCGAAGAATCGGATAATTTAT
This sequence comes from Alphaproteobacteria bacterium UBA5343, assembly GCA_002410125.1. Classification (GTDB taxonomy): domain Bacteria; phylum Pseudomonadota; class Alphaproteobacteria; order RF32; family UBA5343; genus UBA5343. The sequence goes on along the minus strand of DHQH01000113.1, from coordinate 27,807 downwards.
CGTGAAAAATATCGATTTTATTTTGAAGATTTTCAGTCTTTTTAAAGATTGAAAATGAGGCGATGCTAAACATATTTTTTCTTCCTATTTTTTATCTTTGTCTTTTTACTTAAATCACATTAAATTTGCAGATAAGCCAAAACTCACTTAGGAAAGGCTAAGCTCAAGTTTTGTCTTTCTTGAATTTAATCCACCTTAAGAAAAAATCCAGCAGATTTTGTTCTTTGTCTTTTTTATTCTACTATAAAATATTTAATTTATAATGAAAAAAGCCCCCAATTAGGGGCTTTAATTTTAATATTAATTAAAAAAATTCTAATTAATTATATTTGTTTTGTTTGTTGCTATTGCTATTACAAATATAAGTCTCATTAATCTTGCAGATAAAAAAAGACAAGCTGTTGTCTTTTTTCCTTAGCTAGTTAAAGCTGTTGATGGCTTCAATGATGTAATTTTGTGAATTTTCATCTAAATATGGTTGCATTGGAATGCTCACAACTTGCTCAGCTAATCTTTCGCAAACAGGTAGGCTTCTGGTTGCCCATTTTTTATATGCTGTTTGTGTGTGAACAGGTCTTGGGTAGAATGCTGCTGTTGGTACATTTAATTCTCTTAAGTGAGCTTGTAGAGCATCTCTATTGTCACTTAGGATTGTATAAATTGCCCAAGCTGACATTGCACCATCAATTACTGTTTGATGAGTGTTATTTGTTAGACCATCTTTATATCTTTTAGCGATGATTTGACGATCTTTCATTTCTTGTTCAAAAACTTCCATTTTATGTAAAAGAACTGCGGCTTGGAAACTATCCATTCTTGCGGTCATACCCAGTCTGATATTGTCATATTTTTCGCCACCCATACCGTGAATACGACAAGATTTTAAGATTTCGTATTCTTCTTCACTGTTACAGAAAACAGCACCACCATCACCGTAACAACCAAGAGGTTTTGTTGGGTAGAAGCTAGTAGCTGTCATATCACAGAAAGCACCTGCTTTTTTACCATCTAGTTCTGAACCAAAGCTTTGAGCAGCATCACCTAAAACTTTCATATTGTAAGATTTTGCGATTTTATTGATTGCTCTATAGTCTGCTGGTTGACCAAAAATATCTACAGCGATAATTGCTTTTAAGTTTAGATCTGTTTTTTCTTTAGTGGCTTTGATTGCTGTTTCTAAGTCTTTTGGACAGATGTTGAAGGTTTTCTCATCTGAATCTACAAATACAGGAGTAGCACCCAAAAATGCTACAGCTTCTGCAGTTGCAACGAATGTGAATGATGGAACAAATACTGCATCACCTGCTTTTACACCCCAAGACATAAGAGCTAGAATTAGGGCATCTGTACCAGATGAACAAGTTAGGCAATATTTCATACCTGTATATTTTGCTAATTTTTCTTCTAGTTCTTTAGTTTCTGGTCCTTGAGCATAGCCACCATGGTCTAAGATTTTTTCTAATGATTTTAAGATTTTTTCTTTACCGATTGTTTTTTGTTGAGTTGGCATATCAAAAAATGCGATTGGTTTTTCTAATTTATGTTCCATTATATTTTCCTTGTTCTTTACATTGTTATTTTTATAAGAATACAATATAATTTTAGACACTAAAATCAAGCAGATTAAAGGTTCTTCTAATACACAAATAGTTACAAATTATTGCAAGAAATGGGGTTATTTAGGGTCGTTTAAGACAAGATATTCAATTTGATGTGGGGTTACTTCAATAACTCTTAATTTTACACCATTAATATCTAAGTTATTATGACCTTTTGGGAATGATAGTACTTTGAAATTACCGCTATTTTTATCTTGGTTTGGTACATAATCCATGAAAGTTATATAATATCTGCCATCTTTCATGCCATCAAATCTTAATTCATATTCAACAGAGGTATCACTTACTTCTAATCTATCTTTTTTGATTTGTAGCATTTTTACAGATTTATTATCTTTGAAAAACTCATCATTTAAAAGGTTTAGATAATTATCATTTCTAAGTCTGGCGACTCTTTTTGATATTTCACCTGCATAGTTAGTTAGAACTGCATTTTTCTTATTGATTGGGATTACATTATAAGCTCTATTTTTATGAACTATGGTGCCAATTATTTTATATTCTTTATCTTTGTAGATATATAGAGGAAGACCTGATGCTTCTAGTGTTATATCATCTGTGGCTCTTACTCTTTCTTTTCTGTATAAGGCTTTGTCATAGGTTTTGATTGTTACCATAGGTTCGTTTATTTTAACGGTATTGATTTTGCCAATTAGGTAATTCTTTTCGGTTATCTTGTCAATTTTACTAAGTTTTTCATTAGTATCAAGAGGTCTGATTTTATAAGCACCTATTTTTTGGAACATAGAGAGGTTATCTCTTCCTCTACCATCAAAAGTACAAGAAGAAATAAAAAAGCTTAGCATTAAAGCATAAATAAGTGTTTTATTCATTGGCATATCTTTAAAATCTATTTACTTAATATATCTAGTCTATAAAATAATAGTAAAGAAATCATTATCATTTGAGAAAAGGAAGTTTGAGGATATGGAAAATAGTTGTAAGCCATCGGTTTGTTTTGAGATTAAGTTTGAAATATCAATGGATGAGTTTGATTTTTTTGATGGTGATTTGGAAGAAAAATTTGAGGCAGTTAGTTTTACCCCAGTGGAGGGTAATGAAGAATTATTGGTAGTTAGTTGTTTTATGAGGACTAAACCTGAAGAGGGCTATATTGAAGGTATATTAAAAGAAATTGGTAAACCAGAGATAGGGTATGAAATTGAAAAAATTGAGAGTGAAAATTGGTTAAGTGAAAATCAAGTTTGCTTTCCTCCAGTTGAGGTTGGTGAGTTATTTATTTATAATGTTTATGCAGGAGATACTATAATTCCTGATAATAAGAAATTAATAGCGCTTAATGCAACGACTGCTTTTGGTAGTGGTGAACATCAAACAACAAAAGGGTGTTTGATGGCGGCTATCGATCTGAAAAATCAAGGATTGGAATTTGTGAAAATATTGGATATGGGGTGTGGTTCTGGAGTGTTATCTATGGGGGCTTATCACCTTTGGAGAAATGCTGAAATATTTGCAGTTGATATTGATGATGAGGCGGTTAGAGTTACGCAAGAGAATATCAAATATAATAAAATTGAGAATGTTAAATATCAGCAAAGTAATGGCTATGATAGTGACTTTGTGAGAGATAATGGTGCATATGATTTTGTATTTGCAAATATTTTAGCTGAGCCATTAATTGCAATGGCAGGCAATCTTTATGATAATTTAAAAATTGGGGGTTATGCTATTTTATCAGGACTGCTTAATCGTCAGGAAGAATGGGTTATTGATGAGCATAAAAAAAATGGTTTGGAGCTAGTGAAAGTTTTTCAAATTGATGGTTGGTCGGCAATTTTAATGAAGAAGGAAAAGTAATAAATGACAGATAATTTATTTAGGTTACAGACAAAAATAAAATCACAAAATTTGGATGCTTATATTGTTTCTAAAAGAGATATGTTTTTGAATGATGAGGTTTTAGAAAATGAGAATAAGTTATTATGGGTAACAGGTTTTTCTGGGTCTGCTGGTTATGCTCTTATTTTTGCAAATAATAATAAGAAAAATATATTATTTATTGATAGCAGATATGAATTACAAGCTCAAAGGCAAGTTGATTTAGATAAATTTGAAATTAAAAATGTTAAAGAGATGGGATTAGAGAAGTATTTAAGAGAAGAAAATCTAGAAATTAAAATCGGTTTTAATGCTTTTAACCATTCTGCAGATGAAATTATTAGAGGGCAAAATTTAGCTCGTAGAACAGGACTTGAGTTTGTTGCTGTTAATGATTTGATAGAAGATGAGTTGGATGTTGCTAAACGAGATGTAAAAGTATTTAGCCATGATGTGAGATATACAGGAAAGACTGTAGAAGAAAAAATTGAGATGTTAATTGATGGAATTATATCTCATAATATTGATGCTTATTTTATTTCAAAAACAGATAGTGTTTCTTGGTTGTTAAATATTAGAAGTGATGAGCTTAAAAATTCGCCGATAGTTAATGCTTATTCTATAGTTGATAGGAATAAAAATGTAAAACTTTTTTGTAATCATAAGGTTGATTTTGATTTAGGTAAACAAGTTGAAATATATCCGTTAGATGATTTGGCAAGAGAGCTTTCTGCCTATAATGGTACTATAGTTGGGTTTGATAATTATTCTACTCCATTTGTGATATATGATATGTTTAGAAAATATGATGTGACAACTAGAAGAGTGAAAGATATTTGTTCATATCCAAAGGCTGAAAAAAATGAGGTAGAGCTAAAAAATATTAGAAATGCTCATATAAAAGATGGTATTGCAGTTAGTAAATTTATTAAATGGTTGAATGATCAAGCAAAGAATAAAAAGACAATTTCAGAGCTTGATATTGTAGAAAAACTACAGAGTTTTAGAAAAGAGCAAGATCTATATTTTTCTGATAGTTTTGATACGATTGCGGCAATTGATGATAATGGGGCATATGTACATTATCGCCCAACAAAAGAGACAGAGAATAGTTTTAACTATCCATATAATCAATCAATGCTTCTTGATAGTGGCGGGCAGTATTTTGATGGGACTACAGATGTAACAAGAACAATATTTGTTGGTGATAATCCAAGTGAAGAGCTAAAAAAATATTATACATTGGTTCTAAAAGCTCATATCAAACTTTCAACTCTTAAATTTCCAATTGGGACAACTGGAAGACAAATAGATGGTATTGCTAGGCAGGAGCTATGGGAATATGGTTTAGATTATGGACATGGTACAGGGCATGGCGTTGGACAATTCTTAAATGTGCATGAAGGTCCACAGTCAATATGTCCAAGGCGAGGTAATGCTGAGCTAAAAGAAGGTATGATTTTATCAATAGAGCCTGGATATTATAGAGAAGGTGCATTTGGCATAAGAATTGAAAATTTAGTAGAAATTGTAAAGGTGAATGATAATAATTTTGAGCAAGAAATGCTAACTTTTCAACCACTTACATTAATTGCTTATGATGAAAGACTAATTGATAAAACACTTATAAATCAAAGAGATATAAATTATTTAGAAAGCTATAATGACTTGATTAAAGAAAAAATTACACCATATATTTAATAGGAGTAGCAGATTTTACTTATTGGGGGGTGAGTAAGATGATTGCAGGACATGATGGTGTGATGGATTATTTCAAAAAAATGGGATATGTCGTTACGAAAAAAGGTGAGTTTGGACATGATATTTTAAACCGTTCAGGTAAATATCATAGATCTCGTTGTTGCAAGCATTCTAAGAAGGATGTGGAAGAGGCGTTGCAGCGCGAAAAAATACGCCAGTTGTTTGACTTTTAGAATTTCTATGGGCAATTTTGTTGTTATTTAAGTTCTCATTTACTAGCTTGTAAACGTTCGAACTTAAATGCCTAAAACTTGCCTCATATAAATTCTAAAATCTGTGCCATGGGTTGGTGGTGCCTAAAATCTATCTCTTATAATAAACAGAAACAGTGCCAAAGATTGATGGTGGTGTTAGTTGTTTCTCACAAAATCCATCAGGATTATGGGGCATCGGTTTAGTTGTGTCTCATATAAATTCTAAAAGTTATGAAATCATTTCTAAATATTCGGTTTCGGTGAGGATGGTGATATTTAATTCCTTGGCTTGTTTTGCTTTTGAACCAGCATTTGCTCCAATTATTACAAAATCTGTTTTAGTTGATACAGAGCCGGCAACTTTAGCTCCAAGTTTTAGTGCATTAGCCTTAGCTTCGGATCTGGTCATTTTTTCTAATGTGCCAGTAAAGACAATGGTTTTTCCTGTAATAGGGCTAGAGTAATCAGTATCATCAATATAATTTGCAACATTTACATGAGCTAATAATTTAGCAATGATTTCTTGGTTATGAGTTTCATTAAAAAATTCTATAATATCTTTAGCAACAACTTCGCCAATTGAATCAATTGAGATTAATTTTTGATATTCTTCTGAGTTTTTATCATTGGCAATTTGCATTTCTTTTTGCCAGGTTGCAAATGCCCCATAATTTTTGGCGATGAGTAGGGCTGTTGCGGTTCCTACTTGTCTGATGCCAAGTGAATAGATAAATCTATTTAGTTCCATATTTTGTTTTTTAGAATTAATGGCATTAAATAAATTATCGACTGATTTTTTACCCCAGCCTTCTCTTTTTTCTAAAGGTTCAAAATTACTTTCATCTTTTGAGAAAAAATCATCTTGAGGAATTTGAGCTTGCTCATTTTTTTTCTGTAATTCAAAAATATCGGCAGGGTTTTTAATTAAGCCTTCTTTATAAAAATCTTCAATATATCTTGAGCCAAAACCTTCAATGTCAAAAGCGTTGCGAGATACAAAATGCTTTAATCTCTCTATTGCTTGGGCTGGACAGGTTAAGCCACCTGTACATCTTCTCACAGCTTCATCTTCTTCTCTTATTGCATAAGCTCCACATTCTGGGCAGTTGTGAGGGAAGATAAATTCTTGATTTTCGTCTTTTCTTTTTTCTTTGATGACAGTGACAATTTGAGGGATTACATCACCAGCTCTTTGAACTATAACTCTATCGCCAATCCTGATGTCTTTTCTTTTTATTTCATCTTCATTATGAAGGGTGGCATGAGAGACAATTACACCACCAACATTGATCGGTTCTAAGTCTGCAACAGGTGTTAAGGCTCCAGTTCTGCCAACTTGAATTCTGATGTTGTTTACAATGGTTTCTGCTTTTTCAGCTTCAAATTTATGAGCTGTTGCCCATCTTGGAGTTTTAGTTAAAAATCCAAGTCTTTCTTGTAGGTTTAAGTCATTTACTTTATAAACAGCACCGTCAATATCATAGCTAAGATTTGGTCTTTTTTCTATCAATTCATTATAATATTTTGCGATTTCTTGTGGTGTTTGACAATGTTTTATATGTTCACAAATTGGGAAGCCCCAAGATTTAGCTATATTCATAAATTCTTGTTGGGAGCTCCATAAAGAATCATCAGATATTTCTCCCCATGTGTAAGCAAAGAGGCTTAGTTTTCTTTCTTTAGTGATTTTGGAATCTAATTGTCTTAGTGATCCAGCTGCTGCATTTCTAGGGTTAGCAAAGATTTTTTTACCAAGTTCTGCTTGTTTTTTATTTAGTTCTAAAAAGTCATTTTTATCCATATAAACTTCACCGCGAATTTCAACAATTTTTGGTGGTTTATTAGTGTTTAGTTTTAATGGTAAATCATAAATAGTTTTTAAGTTCAGGGTGATATCTTCACCTGTTTTTCCATCACCTCTAGTAGCTCCACTTACAAAAATACCATCTTCATATCGAGCAGAAAAACCAAGACCGTCAATTTTTGGTTCTGCAAAAATATCAATGTTATTGTGATTACCTAAGAATCTTTTAATGCTATCAATGAATTCTGCAATTTCTGTTTCTTCAAAGATATTGCTCAGAGATAGCATTGGAACATTGTGAGATATTTTACTAAAACCATCTTTAACACTGGCACCTACTCTTTTATTAGGGCTGTTTTCTCTGATTAAATGAGGAAATTTGGCTTCTAAATCATTGTTTCTTTTTTTGTATGTATCATATTCGCTATCACTTAGATAGGGATTGTCATGCTTATAATATGCATCATCAGCACGAGCCATTTCAAAACTCAAGAATTTTAACTCTTCTTTAGCCGCAGTTTCTGAAATATTTTCAATTGGTGTGGTAAATTCTTTTATCATTTAAGCACTCTTATTTAGTAATACATTGGCAGCAGCTCTTGCTTCATCAGTTATGGTTTCACCTGCTAACATTCTGGCAATTTCTTCTTTTATATCATTGTTTGATAATTTGGTTAGGGTGGTAGTTGTTATATTATCATTGTTAGTGTTTTTCTCAACTCTCATATGGTTATCACCATTGGATGCTACTTGGGGAGAGTGAGTTACTACTAGAACCTGGAGGTTTTGGGCTAGTTGTTTTAGCCTGATACCAACAGCGGTTGCAGTAGCTCCGCCAACACCTGTGTCTAGTTCATCAAAGATAAGAGTTGGAACTGAAGAAGTGTTTGCTAAATTTACTTTTAGGGCAAGCATAAATCTTGCTAATTCACCACCTGAGGCGATTTTGCCAATTGGACCGAATGGAGAATCAGGGTTAGTTTTGATCATGAATGATATTTTATCAAAGCCTGTTTCTGACCATTCGTTTTCTTCTAATTTTTCAATTTGGGTTAGGAATTTGGCCTTTTCAAGTTTTAGCGGTGGTAATTCTTTTATAACATTTTCATCTAGCTTTTTAGCAGAAACTATTCGCTTATCTGAAAGAGTTTTTGCTGATTTTATGTAATCTAATTTGGCTTGCTCTTCTTTTTTTGCAAGCTCTATTAAATATTCATCACCTTGTTCAATAGAGGATAATCTATCTTGAAAGTCTTGTAGCTTATTTGGTAAGTCATTTATTTCACATTGATGTTTTCTAGCGATATTTTTAAGGGAGAATAATCTTTGTTCGATTTCTTCTAATCTATTAGTATTATACTCAGTATTATTGGCTAGGTTTTCAATTTCATTTGATGAATCTTGAATTTCAATTAAGGCTCTATCTAAACTCTCTATAATATCATTATATTTGCCATCAGTTAGATTGTTTACAGCATCAAGAGAGGCAAGAGCAGTCCTGATATTATTTTCTATATTGATGGAAGAGTGAGCTTTGGTTAGATTTTCGATTATTTTTTCAGCATTCATCAAAACTTTTCTATCTTTATTTAGTTCTTCTTCTTCATCTTCGATAGGGTTGATTTTTTTTAATTCATCAATGCAAAATCTTAAATAATCTTCTTCTTGTTTGGCTTTTTCGATTTTTTGTTGTTCGTCTTTTCTTTTTTTGCTGGCTATTTTTAAAAGATTGAATTTATCAGAGCAAGCATCTAGTTCTTTTTTGCAGTTGGCATAGCTATCTAAGGTGGTGATATGGTTTGCTTGGTTTAATAATCCGTGGGTGTCAAATTGTCCGTGAATTTCAACGAGATATTTAGATATTTCTTTTAGGAGTTTAACAGTTGTTGTTTGGTCATTGATAAATAATTTATTTTTACCATTAATATCAATAATTCTTCTAATGGTTATTTCACCCTTATTTTCACATTCAATTTCATATTCATCTAAAATGTAAAATACGGGGTTGGTTGATGATAGATTGAAAGTGGCGGTAACTGATAGTTTGTTACAGTTTTTTCTAATAAGAGAGCTTTCGCCTCTGGCTCCTAATGCTAGACCTACAGAATCGAGAAGAATCGACTTACCAGCTCCAGTTTCACCAGTCATAACGGTTAAACCTTTGGTGAAATCTATGTCTAGCTTTTCGATTAATACTACATTTCTGATTGATAAATTAGTTAGCATTTTTTTCTCTTTATTTCACTTTTGTTATTTGACCTTTTTCTACAATTCCAAAGGCTTTTTTATACCATTTATTTGATGGGTAATTATGTCCTAAAACAGCAGCATTTTCTTCAGCTATTTGATGTAATCCTAAGATGGTATAGGCTTCGGTCAATCTGTATAAGGCTTCTGGTATATGAGAGGTAGTGTTATATTTGGTAACAACATTGTTAAAACGGTTGATTGCAGCTTGGTATTTTTGTTGTTTTAGATAATATCTACCGATTGACATTTCTTTGCCTGCTAGATGGTCTTTGGTAAGGTCAATTTTTGCTAAAGCATCATCAGCATAACTGCTGTTTGGGAATTTTTTAATTAATTCATCTAAAGCGTTAAAGGCATTTTGGGTTATTTCTTGATCTCTTCTTACATCTTGGATTTGATTATAATATGACATTGCTAATAGATAGTGAGCATAGGCTGTGTCTTTTCCCTTTGGGTGTAGTTTGATATAGCGTTTTAGTGATATAATAGCATCATCATAGCTCGTGTCTTTATAATAAGCATAAGAGGCCATTAATTGAGCTTTGATTGCCCATTTTGAATAGGGGTGGTCTAGCTCTACTTTTTCAAAAGATTTGGCAGCCTTTGTGAATTTTTCATCTTGTAGATAGTCATATGCTTCTTGATATAGCTTAGTTGCAGGTTTATCAGCTATGATATTTTCTGTTAGTTCTTTAGTTTGATTAGAACTAGCACAAGCTGATAGGGATAGAGTTAGTACAATTATTGCTAATATCTTTTTATACATGGGATATTCCTATTTATATTAAAAAAATTATAGTTCTATTATTTCATAATTTGATTTATCTGCTAGGATTTTTTTAGTTAATTCCACAGTATGGAAATGTCCTGATTTATGGGCTGTGAAATGTCCAATTACAGGATGTCCTAAGAGATATAAATCGCCAATAGAATCTAATATTTTATGACATACTAATTCATTTTCTATTCTTAAACCGCTTTCGTTTATGATTTTATTTCCGTCTAAGACTATAGCATTATCAAGTGAGCCACCTTGGATTAGTCCTATAGTTCTTAAATAATCTAATTGTTCTTTAAATCCAAAAGTTCTAGCGGGGGCGATTTTCTCTATAAAAGTTTCTTTTGATAGAGTGATGTTTTGTTTCATTATTTTTGGTTCAAAATGCTCAAGTTCGATGGTGAAATCAATTGTTAGATTTTTATCTTGAGGTTTGATGGTTACAGATGCCCCTTTATCATCTCTAAATTCTATTTCTTTGAGGATTTTGATGGCATATTTTGGGGCATTTTGTTCTATTAATTTAATATCCTTTAATGCTTCTACAAATAATAAGGCACTGCCATCCATGATTGGGGTTTCTACATTATCAGTTTCTATAATAGCATTATCAATTCCAAAGCTATGAAATGTTGCCATTAGATGTTCGATAGTTGAGGCACGGTTTTGTTCTGAAGTGCCTATATTGGTTGAGAGTTTGGTATCAAGTACACTTTTTGCAATGGCTTTGAATTCTGGTTCATTTGCTAAATCAACCCTATTAAAAACTATACCAGTATTTATAGGGGCTGGTTTTATTTTAATGGTTGCGGTTTTGCCAGAGTGAAGACCAATGCCAGAGATTGTAACTTCTTTTTCTAATGTGATTTGTTTCATAATTTATCCTTACTTATTTATTTTAATATAACTTATAGGATTTTGGATAAAAAAGAAAGCCTATTTTATGAAAAATAGGCTTTTAGTTGGTTTTGGTTAATAACAATTTTTTTAATTATTAGATCTTCTTAAAAAAGAAGGAAGATCTAAGTCGAAAGGTTTGTTTTCCTTTGTATTTGCTGCTTCTTCGTTTTTTTCTTCATTCTCATTATTAGAGAAAAGAGTTACTTCTTCTTGTTCTTGGGTTTCTTTTTGTTCAGTTTGCTTTTCTTTGTTTCTTCTCGCAATTGATCTGCCTGTTACAATATCAATTAAAGATAAAGAATGAGCTTTTTCTTCAATGAAAGTTTCTTGTTCTTCTTCTTTCTCACTGATTACATCTTCTAAGTCAGTTTGTGTGAAAATTTCTGGTTTAGAATTTGTTTGAATAGTATTACTGGCATTAAAACCTTCGTCTTTATTAGCTAATACAGAATTGATAATGTCTTCTTGAGCAGTTTTTTCTTCTAAAGAGATTTTTTCTTCTGATAAGTCTTCATCAATTTTGTGAATTGATTGTTGAGCTAATTTGAGGCTGTCATTAAAGAAACTAACTGCTGATGGCATTTCTGGAATTGCAGATGTTGTTTCTTCTTCAATTTCATCTTCTTGAGATTCTGAAACCAGTTCAGAATGACGAGTAGGAGTAACTGGTGTGTCTTCAATAATTGGATTTTCTAATGCTGTAAATTCTGGAACTTTCTTTTCAACTTCTTTAGCATAATCTTTGTTCTCATCGTAATCAGATAAATGAGGAAGTGTTTCTTCTTCTTTTACTGCGGCTACTAAAGATTCTGATTTTGGAGTTTTGTTTCTGATGATCTCTTCACCAAGACCAGTTGCAACAACAGATACTCTGATTTTACCTTCTAAGTCCTCATCAAAACAAGAACCAAAGATAATATTTGCTTCATTGTCAATTTCTGATTTGATTCTATTTGCGGCTTCATCAACTTCGAATAATGTTAAATCTTTGCCACCACTAATATTGATTAACACGCCTTTGGCTCCTGCCATTGCAATATCATCTAATAATGGGTTTGAGATTGCATCTTCAGCAGCTTTTAAGGCTCTTTCTTCGCCATCTGCTTCACCTGTTCCCATAATGGCTTTGCCCATATTTTCCATAATGGTTTTAACATCAGCAAAATCAAGATTAATAAGACCTGGCATAATCATTAAATCAGTAACTGATCTAACACCTTCATATAAAACATCATCTGCCATTTTAAATGCATCGGCAAGTGTGGTATTTTTATCTGCAATTCTAAATAAGTTTTGGTTTGGAATGACAATGATTGTATCTACTTCTTGTGCTAATTCTTCAACAGCAGAATCAGCTATTTTCATTCTTTTAATGCCTTCAAAATGGAAAGGTTTGGTAACAACACCAACTGTTAAGATGCCTCGTTCTTTTGCAGCTCTTGCAATAACAGGAGCTGCCCCAGAGCCTGTTCCACCACCAGCACCAGCAGTGATGAATACCATGTTTGAGCCTTCAATGCTTTCAATAATTTCGTTTAATGCTTCTTCTGCTGCTGCACAGCCAACTTCTGGTCTAGCACCAGATCCTAAACCTTGGGTGGTTTTTACACCAAGTTGGATTCTTGTATTGGTTTTTGACATTGTTAGAGCTTGAGCATCGGTATTGGCTACTATAAACTCCACACCTTCTAATTTTTCGTCAATCATATTATTTACAGCATTGCCACCAGCTCCACCAACCCCAATAACAGAAATGCGAGGTTTTAGCTGTGTTTCAATATTTTCAGGAACGGTTAGATTTATAGTCATTCTTTAACTCCAATTTTAAGACAAGTTTTTTGGTTTTCTACCTTATATCTAAGTATAAGGATAAAAGTTAAAAAATAAGTTAAGTTTTTTGTTTTTTGGGAGTTAAATATTTTGTTTAAACCATTTGAGGATTTTATTAGCACTCATGGCTGATTTACTAGTTCCGCTAATGATTTTTTTAGGTTGTCTTTCTGAGTAACTAAGGACAAAATTTAATAATCCAATATTGGTTGCAAATGCAGGAGTTATTAGATTTTCAGGAAGTCCTGGTAAGTTTTTAGGTTTGCCTAATCTTATTTGTTTGTTTAATACTAAATTGGCTATTTCTCTAACACCTGGGAGTTGACTTGCACCGCCAGTTAATACGATACGGTGGTTTGATAGGTGATGAGTTCCATGAGCTTTTAACTGTTCGGCAACCAATTCAAAGGTTTCTTCTATTCTAGCAGCAATGATACGGTTTAGTTCAATTTTTGGAACTTGTCTGATATTGTCATCATCTTCTTCTCCGACTGGGTGGATATTAATTAGTTCTTTATTATCTTTGCTAGATACAAAAGCACAGCCTTGAAGAGTTTTTAGTCTTTCGGCATTTACAACAGAAGTTGTTAAACCATAAGCAATATCATTTGTTACATTTATACCCCCAACTGGAATTGATGAGGCATGAACTAAATGTCCATTTTTAAATGTGGCAATAGATGTTGTGCCACCACCCATATCAATGATGGTTGCTCCTAAATCTTTTTCATCTTTTACAAGGCAAGAAAGTCCTGAAGCATAAGGCGAGAAGGCCTTGGCTGCCATATTTAATCTTGAGCCTTCAATTACAGATTCGAGGTTTTTAATAGGTCCTGATGAACAAGAGCCAATAAATATATTAACACCTAATTTTTTACCATATAAGCCGATAGGATCTTTTACGTATTCTTCATCATCAAGATTAAAAGATGATGGGATGCAATGGACTAATTCTCCATCTTCAATAGTGATTTTACTAATAGCTTTTTCAATAACTTTGTTAATTTCTAATTCAGTGATAGGTTTATTATTTAGGTTGATAGATGATTGTTTTTTATCAGTAAATAATTGAGAGTTTGAGATGTTAACTATAACATTTTCAATTTGAATTTTTGCCATTTGTTCAGCTGATTCTACAGCATTACAAATTTCTGGTATGGCTGAGGTTATGTCTGATATTATACCATTTTTTATACCTTTAGAGCTATTATAACCATAGCCTAATATGTGAGGCTTATTGTCTTTTCCAACTTTTGCAATAATGCAGCTTACCTTAGAGCTACCAATATCTAAGGCTGAAATTATTGTAGAAGTTTTATTATAGATTGACAATTTTTACCTCCACTAGTTTTTTAAGTTTTTTGACCAGGACCTTTGTTAAAGTAATTCTTATTTGCTTTATCTGATACTTTAACAGTTAATCTATCTGGTAATCTTAAATCAATGACACTTATTTTTCTTTTTAATATGCCTTGGGTTTTGTTTAATTTTGCTAATCTGGTCCAAGCTTTATCTAGGCCTTCTTCAGGTAATCTTACAGAGATTCCTTTTTGGATGTCATCTAAGACAATATTCCATCTTCTAGAGCTTACAAAAGTTGCTGCTTTTACTCGTTCGGCAATACTTGGTTCTGATTTTAGAACAGCTAATAATTCAAAAGTTTTTTCAGGGGCATTTTTACCAACGATAATAGGTAGGTGAGTTAAACCATCAATTTTAGCTTCAATGACTGTACCTTGATTATCGATAGGATAGAATTGTTTGTTATTTTGCCAGATTGCGATAGGTTTTCTTTCATTGATTACGATGTGTAAAATATCTGGTAATTGTCTTTTTACTTTAACAGATTTTATCCAAGTTAGTTTTTCTAATCTATCTTTTATTTCATTAACATTTAGCGCTAATATCGGGGTACCTCTTTTGGCATTGATAGCTTTTAATAATTGTTCTGGTGGAGTTTTGCTTCTGCCTTGGATTAGTATTTCATTTAGGGTAAAACCAATTTTTGAAGTTGCAAGGTGAAATTCGTGAGATATTGAACTTGAGGCTTTTGAAACAATTTCATTTTTTGCAAGCCAAGTGATATAGCCAGAGGTAATAGCAACAGATAAGAAAATTAGAATGCCTATCATTCTAGTTTTCCATTCGCTAGGATTTCTTAGTGAAATAATGTTGTCTTCTTTTATTTCCATCTTCTTTTTGCCTTTATTTATCTTTTGTTACCACCAAAACTGCTATGTTTTGCATCCTTAACACCGAATCGTCTAATTTCCCATTCTAATTCAATGCCAGTTGTATCTTTTACTTTTTCTATAATTTTCTCTCCTAATTCCTCAATATCTTGGGCAGTTGCTTTGCCGTTATTAATTAAGAAATTAGAATGTTTATCAGAGACTTCTGCACCACCAATTTTTAAATTCTTGCATCCTGCTTTTTCTATTAATTGCCATGCTTTAAGTCCAGTTGGATTCTTAAAAGCGGAGCCTGCAGTTTTCTCTTGGATAGGTTGAGTTTCTTTTCTTTTTTGCTGAAACTCTTCTATCTTGTTTTTTATTATATCTTTATCTTCTTTATAACCTCTTAACAAAACAGAAGTTATTATCCAATCTTTTGGAAAAAGACTATTTCTGTATGATAATTGGAAATCTGCAGTATCAACTTCATATTTATCGCCAAAGCCATCAATGACGGTTGCTGAAACCAAAATATCTTTCATTTCTCTGCCGTAACAGCTGGCATTTGTTCTAAGGGTGCCACCGACTTTACCAGGAATAGTGCTTAAAAATTCAAAGCCTCCAATTTGATTTTCTTGGGCTATTTTGCCAATTTTTGCATTATATAATCCAGCTTCGCATTTTATTTCGAATTTTTCTTGGTTTACTTCGAATTTATTAAAATGTCCATCTGATAATTTGATTACAACACCTGGAACCCCGCCATCTCTGATTAATACATTAGAGCCACCACCTAGGATAGTGTATGGGACATTGTGAGGTTTTTCTTTTAGGAATTTAATTATATCTTCTTCATCTTGTGGGAGATATAAAACTTCTGCATTACCACCAACTTTTAACCAAGTTAAGTCAGCAAGGGGGTAGTCTGGAAAATATTCACCTTTGGTTTGAGGTAATATTTTTAATAATTCGTTTTCTTTAGTTTTTTTCTTGAAAAAGATCATAAATTAATTACTCCATGTTACCTAAATCTGTTGGAAGAGAATTTGCCCAATTTGTAATACTTCCTGCTCCAAGGCACACAACCATATCACCATATGTTGATTTTTCTTTAACAATTCTTGCTAAATCTTTAGGGTCTTCTAGAAGTACAACATCTTTATGTCCTTTTAATTTTAAGGCTTTAGCAAATTCTTCTTTATTAATTCCATCAATTGATTTTTCTCCTGCTTCGTAAACATTTGATACAATAACAGTATTTGCATCATTGAAAGATTGGGCAAAATCATTAAATAGATTTTGTAATCTGGTGTATTTGTGAGGTTGAAATACTGCAATTACTTTATCTTTTTTTACAATTTGTCTGGCGGTGCTCAATACGGCCTTAATTTCGGTTGGGTGATGTCCATAATCGTCAATAATCGTAACACCATTTATACAACCTGTTTGGGTGAATCTTCTTTTTACACCGGAGAAATTATTTAGTGATTTTTTGATAATTTCTATATCAATACCAAGCTCTAAACCAATAGCTATTACGGTTAGAGAGTTTAGTATATTGTGATGTCCGTGCATTGAGAGGTTAATGTTAGATATCTCTTTGATTTTTGATGATGTTTTATTTGATAGTCTTACATCATAGCTGATATAGTTTTTATGTTCCTTGATATTATGAGCTTGAATATCTGCATTTGATGATAATCCATAAGTTAAATATCTGGTTTGCTTGATTTTTGGAAGTAGAGCTTGAACATTTGGGTGGTCTATACAAAGAACGGCAAAACCTAGAAGTGGTACTTTATTAATAAAGTCTAAGAAAGCTTGTTTTAGATTATTAAAACTTCCTCCATGTAGTTCTAAATGTTCTGGCTCAATATTGGTAACTACTGCGATGTTTGTTGGTAATTTGTTAAAGCTATTATCTGATTCGTCTGCTTCGGCAATTATCCATTTACCTTTACCAAGTTTAGCATTGGTGCCAAGAGAATTTATAATGCCGCCATTGATAACTGTTGGATCCATATTTGCGATTTCAAAAAGATTGCTAACAAGAGAAGTCGTTGTGGTTTTGCCGTGGGTACCGGCAATTGATACAGACCATTTTAACCTCATAAGTTCAGCTAGCATATCGGAGCGGTGTAAAACTGGGATTTGTTTTTCTATAGCAGTGATTACTTCAATATTATCTTCTTTAATTGCAGTTGATGTGACAATTGCTGAAACATTTTCTAAATTTTCTGCTTTGTGACCTATATGTATAGTTATACCTTTTTCTTTTAATCTTTTAACATTCGAGTTATTAGTCATGTCTGAGCCTTGGATTTTAAATCCAATACTATGCATAATTTCTGCAATACCACTCATGCCGATACCGCCAATACCAACAAAATGTACTAAACCTATATCGATAGGATAATGTTTCATTTTTTTATTTTCCTTTTATAACTTCTTTTACTGCTTTTGCTAATTTTTCAGGAGCATCTAATATAGCTAAGTCTTTGGCATTATTAGACATTGTCTGTAGCATTTTTGAGTCAGAAGTGAGAGTTTTAATATGTTTTTTTAAATTTGCAACAGTAAAGTTGGGTTGCTCTAAAATAATTGCAGCATTATTATTTGCTAAAAATTTGGCATTGTCTGGTTGATCTTCTGCATATGGCAGTGGAACTAGGATTGAAGGTTTGCCCGATACTACTAGTTCCCAAACTGATGATGCTCCAGATCTGGAGATTACAAAATGAGCTTCTTCTAATAATTCTGGGATGTTGGTGAAAAATGAGTTGATTGTTACTTTTGCATCAGATTCTTTATAAGCTGCTTTTACCCTTTCAACATCTTCGGCTCTTGATTGTTGATGAATTTCTAATCTTTTTTGTAGCGTTTTATCTAAAGAGCAAATAGTTTCGGGTATAATATCACTTAAAATTTTAGCACCTTGAGAACCTCCCATTATGAGGATTTGTATTTTACCAGTTTTTGTTAGTTTTGGATAAGGTTTATTGTGTAATTGGATAATTTCTTTTCTAACAGGTAAGCCAGTATAAACAGTGCTTACATTTTTTGGTAAGAATTTTACATTTTTAAATGATTTAGTAATTAGAGTTGCATATTTAGCAATAGAGCGGTTGGCTCTTCCCATTACGGTGTTTTGTTCATGAATAATTAATGGGATTCTTAAAATAATTGCAGCAATGGAACAAGGAATGCAAGCATATCCACCAAAAGCTATAACTAGTTTTGGTTTTTTATTTAGTAAAAGAGTGATTGATTGTAGTGTGCCAATAAATAATTTAAATAAGCTTTTTAAGATAAATAGAGGACTTCTACCTTTGATAGAGCCAGCATAAACAGAGTGGTTGGTAATCTGGCTTAATTCTCCTTTATAGTTTTTAATACCTCTTTTATCTGTTACTAATTCTAGATTATAATCATTTTTTATTATAGCAGCTAGAGAATCAGCAGGATATAAATGTCCTCCAGAGCCGCCAGCAGTTAAGATGATTAGATCATTTTTATTTGTTATATTGTTAGTCATTGCTGTTCAATTCTTTTTCTCGATAGTCCTAATATATACCCCATACCAAGGGCGGTTGCTAGAGTTGATGAACCACCATAAGAAATAAAAGGTAGGGTCATCCCTTTAGTTGGTATTAAATGGACTGTTGATGCCATATTGATAAATGATTGTAATCCAAATTGTATGGCAAGTCCAGTTAAGGCTAAAATTATAAATAGATTATTAGATTTGTATGCCTTCAATAATATTTTATATATAATAAAAACATATAGTGTAAAAATTAACAAGCAGAATATTAATCCAAATTCTTCCCCTGCTACTGCAAAAATAAAGTCAGTGTGAGCATCTGGAATACGGTTTTTAATAATTCCTTCTCCTGGTCCAGTTCCCCAAATTCCACCATTTTCAAAAGCTTGGAAAGATCTTTTTACTTGGTAACCAACACTGTCAGTTGATAGGAAATCATTTACTCTATCATGGACATGGTCTAATTGATAATAGGCAACAATACCTCCTAAGATAAAAAAGCCTGCAGCGCTGATTACAATCCATAAAGGAAGACCAGATAAAAATAATTGGACGGCGAAAGAGGAGGTTACAACAATACTCATACCAATATCTGGTTGAATTACTAATAAGAATAAAACAAGTCCCCATACACCGAAACTGATTTTTGAACCAGGGAAATCTGTATAGTTTTTTTCACCATCAAAAAGCCATGCTGTTACAATTAGAAGAGTTGGCTTTATAAATTCTGATGGTTGAATGGTAAAACTCATAATTCTGAACCAACGAGTAGCACCTTTGGCAGATGAGCCGATAAATGGAAGTAATACTAGGGCTATTAGAGTAAGTATAAATACCAGTAGCGATACCCTAATGGTCCATTTTACATTAAGCATGGATACAGCTATCATGAAGATAAGTGAGATTGGTAAGAAAAATAAATGGCGATATATGAAATGATAATCGCTAAGACCAATACGGCTTGCTATAGCTGGGCTTGCAGAATAATTTAGGAATATACCGATAACAGATAGGGTTAGAACAGAGAATAATAATTGTCTATCAACACTCCACCACCATTTTGATATAATAGAATTATCAGCTCTTGAGAATTTAATTGCCATAATTCTGTTTCCTTTATTATCTTAGTTTGAGACTTGATAGAGCAATGATTGCAAGAATTACGGTGATAATCCAAAATCTTATAACTACAGTTGCCTCTGCCCAGCCTTTTTTCTCAAAGTGATGATGAATAGGTGCCATTCTGAATACTCTTTTACCGGTTGTTTTATAAGATAATACTTGAATGATAACTGATAGAGCTTCCATTACAAAAATACCGCCAGCAATTGCTAAGATAATTTCATTTTTTACAATCACACTCATGGTACCCAAAGCACCACCTAAAGCAAGAGAACCTGTGTCGCCCATAAATACTTGAGCTGGTGGGGCATTATACCATAAGAAACCAAGACCAGCACCAATTAAAGCTCCACAAAATACAGATAACTCACCTGTACCTGGGATGGCGATGATTTGTAAATAGTTAGCAAAAACTATATGGCCTGTTAGATAAGTGATAAGTAAGAATACTGCTGCTACTATCATTACAGGAACAATTGCAAGACCATCTAAACCGTCAGTTAAATTAACTGCATTTGATGCACCAACGATTACAAACATTGCAAAAATGATATAGAAATAATCTAAATTTATTGTGATGTTTTTTAAGAACGGGATTGCAAGTATGTTTTGGTGTTCAATAGGGGTATTTTGGTTAATAAAATAAACTGCAAGTAAGGCGATGGCAAATTCTAAAAATAATCTTAGTTTTCCAGGTAGAGCGATGTGAGAATTTTTAGATACTTTTAGATAGTCATCAATGAAGCCGATTAAACCATAAGAAAGAGTAACAATTAGGGTAATCCAAATAAATGAATTAGTAATGTCAGCCCAAAGTAAAATAGAAATGGTTGAGGCAAGCAATATGAGTAATCCACCCATAGTTGGTGTGCCTTTTTTGGCTAAATGGCTTTCTGGTCCACATTCTCTGATTGGTTGACCTTTTTTTTGCTTAGATCTTAGAATATTGATGATATGAGGACCTAAAAGAAAAGCTATAATTAATGAGGTTATTGTTGCTCCTGCCGTTCTAAATGTTAGATATTTAAATACATTTAGGAAACTTATTTGATCGGCTAGGGGGAACAATAAATTATATAACATTTTTACCTCTTTTTATCTTTTGATTGTTTCTAAAATAGTTTGTTCTAATTCTTCTTTATTTGTGAATGATTTGATGTTTTTAATGCCACAAATATTAGCATTGAAAGACATTTTTTTGAAGTTATCACTAGATGATGCATCAATGATTACAGCTCCATCCATTTTTACACCAGATAAAGTTTCAGATAGATTATCTAATAGTTTTTTGTTTTCACTGTCTGTAATGATATTAATATTTGGTTTTACTAAAGCTGATAAGGCTCTGTTTATGCCTGTTTTATTGTCAGTGGTTTCAACTAAAATGAAATCTGCTTTAGGATTAATATTAGCAAGATTTTGAGATGCAGAGATTATATCTGATGCTGTAAATTTTTCACATAATCCATTATTAGAAGTTATTTTATTTACTATATCTGATTTTTCACTTCTAGTATTATCGCCAGATATTAAAATAAATTTGGCAGGTGATTTTTCTCTTTGATGATTTGCAATATTTTCTAAGGCAAGGTTTGTATCTCCAACAATAATTAAATCTTCTTTGGCAATTTCGATATCAGCCTTATGAACGATTGCGGCGATTGCTCCGTTTGTAAGGGCTTCTTTTACATATTTGTGTCCATTATAATCTTTTGTTTCAATAGCTATGAATAAATCACCTTTTTCTATTTCCTCATGATTGGTTACTATTTTAGAAGTTTCAAAAGATTTTTTTACGACAGCTGAAGTTACTTTAGTGATTTCTTTATCAGTAATTATTGGGTCGTTTTTATAAGAAATTCTTTTTTTTCGCCCCATTTCTAATTCTTCAATGGCACTAATTACTTCAATCTTATCATTAAAAGGTTCTACATAACCATTTAAGATTTGACCTGTTTCGTGACCTTTACCTGCAAGAACTAATAAATCGCCTTCTTCTAATTGTTCGATAGCATATCTAATAGCTTTTCTTCTATCACCAATTTCTTTTGCTGATGGGTTTTTAGCTAAGATTTCTTGTCTGATAGATTTGGCATCTTCGGTTCTTGGGTTGTCATCGGTAACGATTGAGAAATCTGCTAATCTTTCGGCAATCTCACCCATGATTGGTCGTTTTGTTGCATCTCTATCGCCACCACAACCATATACAACATGAAGTTTGTTTTTTGTATGTGGTTTTAGAGATTGTAAAATCGTTTCTAATGCATCTGGAGTATGGGCAAAATCGATATAAATAGAACCGCCTTTTTTAGTTGTTAAAACATATTCTAATCTGCCAGGGGCACCTTTTAATTTTTGTAAGCTGTAAATTGTTTTTTCAATTGGAGCACCCAAAGAAATAGCCATGCCTAATGCACAAAGAGCATTCATTGATTGGAATACTCCAGCAAGTGGTAAGTGGATGTCATATTTTTTGCCTAATACTTCGATTTTTAGGTTTTGACCTGTGGTATCAGGTGTGGCTTCGATTAACTTAATATCTGTTCCATTATATCCATAAGACATAACTTTTTTACCACTATCTAAACAAGCTATTGTTAGAGCTTTATATTCATCAATATCAGCATTAATTACAGCTGTTCCTTTCTCTTCTAAGATGTCTGTAAATAATCTTTTTTTAGCATTAAGATATGATCTCATATCTTTGTGGTAATCTAAATGGTCTAAAGTTAGGTTGGTAAAGCCTGCAACTTTTATCTTAACTCCATCTAATCTATGTTGATCTAATCCGTGAGAGGATGCTTCAAGAGCTAAATAATTAACACCTCTGTCATGTAAATCTCTTAAATTTTCATGTAAAGTGATTGGGTCTGGAGTTGTTAGAGATGGTGTTGTTGGGTAACCATCAGCAATTACACCTAATGTACCAACACTTGCAGCATTTTTTCCAAGGGAAGCAAATATTTGTCTTACAAAATCGGCAATGGAGGTTTTGCCGTTAGTGCCTGTGATTGCACAAATATTTTCTGGTTGGAATTCATAAAAATTAGCAGCCATTATTGATAATGATTTGTGAGGTTCGAAGGTTTTGATATGCTCGATTTCATTATCATTGATTAAGTCATCTGGAGTTTGAGTTTTTTCGGAGGTGAGTATTGCAGCAGCACCTCTTTTGATTGCTTCTGGTATAAATTTTGCACCATCAACTTTTGTACCTGGAAGAGCAGCAAATAAAAAATCAGCTTCGACTTTTCTTGAATCTATAGCTAATCCGCCAATCTCAATAGGTCTATTGTGAGTTGTGGTGGTGTTTACATTTTTTAATATTTTTTTTAACTGCATATTACGAATCCTCCATCTTTGATATAGTAATGGAAAATCAGTAAAGATATGCTTAATATGAGGCTTGAATTAGCTTATTGTGGTCGATATTTTCAAATTTTCTTTGAGGTTGTAAATTTAAGAGTGGGGCTATGGTTTGGATGATCTTACCACCAGTTGGTACAGCATTCCAACCAGAAGTGTTGAAATTCCAAGTTTCTTTAGTGCCCTTTGGTTCATCCATCATAACTAAAAGAGCATATTTAGGGGCATAAATTGGGAAGGCCGAAACAAAGGTTGTTCTAACCTTTCTATCAACATATCGACCATTGGTTAGTTTTTCTGCGGTTCCTGTTTTTCCACCAACATCATAGCCTGCGATATTGGCTTTTTTACCCGAACCATCAGTTATAACTAGTCTTAGTAAATCTCTCATCATGGTTGAGGTTTTTTCTTTAACCACTCTAAAACCAATATTTTCTTTTTGTTTTACAATGGTTGGTTTGTGATAAAGCCCACCGTTTACCATTGCTGAAAAAGCAGTGATTGCATGAAGAGGGGTTACTGCTAAACCATAGCCATAAGAAATGGTAGCAGTAGTTGATTCTCTCCAAGTTCTAGGGGTTAGTGGGGAGCCTAATTCTGGAATGTTGAAAGGTACTTTTTCAAAAAAACCTAGAGTTTCCATAAAGTCTTTTTGAGCATCTGCACCAACTTTCATGGCCATTTTGGCGCTGCCGATATTTGATGAATATACTAAAATTTCAGGAACTGTTAAAGGTCTGTTTTCTCCTCGATAATCTTTGATAGTGTGTCGTTTTAACTTCAATGGTTTGCTAGCATCAAAACTATCACTAACTCTTATTTTTCCACTGTCTAGAGCAAGAGCAGTATTAAATACTTTAAATACTGAGCCAATTTCATAAACTCCAGAAGTATTACGGTTGAAGTAATGATTGGCAAGTTTAGCATTATATGGAGTGTTTGGATCATAGTCAGGTAATGATACGGTGGAGATTATTTCTCCTGTATTAATATTCATCAAAATAGCATTGGCTCCTAGTGCAGAAAATTCTTTTATAGCATCTGATAATATTATGCGTATGCTGTCTTGGATTCTTGTATCAAGAGATAATTCGATAGAGTTAGAGCTCTTTGTTAGTTCTTTATTTAATTGTTTTTCAAGTCCTGAGATGCCAATATTATCAAGATTGGTCATTCCTAAGATATGAGAGAAAAGATTGTTTTGAGGATATACTCTTCTTTCACCTTTTTCATAAGTAAGTCCTGGGTTTCCAATATAGTTTATTTGATATTGTTGATTTGGTGAGATGTTTCTTTTTATATAAACAAAACGAGATTTTTTTGTGAGTTTTTTATATAAAGTTTTATAATTCTCATTTGGTAAAATATCTGCTAGTTTTTGAGCGGTTTTTTCTGGTTCGATAATAAATTTTGGATCTGCAACAAGATTTACAGTTGGTAGTGAGGTAGCAATCATTATGCCGTTTCTATCGGTGATGTCGGCCCTTTTTACTGAGTTGTATTTTATACTGTTATCGGCTTTTTGTAAGTAAGCAGGGTTTAAGTATTTATCAGTTAAGCAGACTTCAAAAATTCTAAAACATAGAGCAAAAAAAGCAATTAAAACAAAAAAAGATGTGATGAGTAAGCGACATTTACAATCTTGAATGATAGGCTGAAGCTGTCCAAGTGTTGTTCTTGGACTGGTAAATTCATTTACCTTTATTTCTTCACCAATGCTGAAGAGTAGTTGTTCTTTATCGTTGTTTTTTCTCATATCTTCGTCTTTTTCACCACTAATTGTGTTTTTGCGAATAAGTAAAAACTCACCTAAGAATTGCTAGGCTCACGTTTTTACTTTTCTTAAATCACTTCTATTGGCACAAAATCCATCAGATTCACCAATGATTTATTGCATATTAAGCAATTTTCTGTATTTGCTTCATATTTGATGATAGTGAAAGTTTGTTAAAAAAATTCTAATAAGAAATAAAAAAAATCCCCCATGGGGGATGGGGGACCCAACTTATTGGTAGTTCCAACTTGTTGGGGAGTTTACAGGAGGTATGCTTTTTAGCATACAACCCAGCCAGGCTGGGAGTGAATAAAACTCTAGTCTTGATGCATGCTTACTAATTGTTTGATTTTATTGTTTTTAGCAGCGGTTGAGAAAATCTTGTTTTGGGCGATAATTCTCTTTGCATTGGCATCTTCGTCATAATCAAATGGAAGATTTGCATAATCGATAATTTGCTCTGGTTTTACAGGGTTTAGAGCGATAACTTTATTGTTTAATTTTCTAAGTCTGGCAGGGTTGTTTAGGTGTGACCATTCAGCTTTTAGAATATGAACTGCTTTATTATCTTCTGAGATTTGACGATTGATTGTAATTAGTTCATTTTCTAAGTTTTTCACTTTATACTTAAATGTAAACATTGTGACACCTAGAACAATTGCCATTGTTATTGATATTAATGTTTTCATAGTTTTAGTATTAGTCATGTTAAACCTCGCTACTTTCCTAGTTTTGGGTTTTAATTTTTAATAGCAACTCTAAGTTTTGCAGATCTTGCTCTCTTATTACTCAAAATTTCCTCTTTTGAGGGCTTAATAGCCTTGCTAATTTTTGAAAATGCATTGTCTAAAACTTTGTCTTCTGCTACAGGAAGATATCTTGAAGTGCCAGAACCTTTAGTTTCAGAATTTTCTTTCATAAAGTTCTTAACGATTCTATCTTCTAGTGAGTGGAATGTTACAACTACTAACTTGCCATCCTTGTCAAGTAAGTTGGTTGCGGCTTTAAGACCATTTTCAAGTTGTTCTAATTCTTTGTTTACTTCAATTCTTAATGCTTGGAATGTTTTGGTGGCTGGGTGAGTTTTACCAGCTTTGCCATAGATTGCATTAGCGACAATTTCTGCAAGTTCGGTTGTTGTTTCAATCTCTTTTTCTTGTCTTGCTTCAACGATGGCTCTTGCAACAAATCTAGATTTTTTTTCTTCACCGTATTTGTAAATGATATTTGCTAGTTCGGTTTCTTCTAGCTCATTTACTAAATCTTTGGCAGAAATACCAGATTTTGACATTCTCATATCTAATGGGGCGGTTTTATTAAAAGAAAAGCCTCTGTCTGCCTCATCTAACTGCATAGAAGAAACACCAATGTCAAATACGATGCCATCGATGTTTTTATCGTTAGAGACTAGCTTTTCTAAATCGCCGAATTTACCTTGGATAAAAGTAAATCTGGAGCCAAACTCTTTGGTTAGCTCATCAGCTTTTGCTTTTACACTAGGGTCTTGGTCGATAGATATGCAAGAACAATTTGTTTGCTCTAAAATTGCTCTTGTATAGCCACCATTACCAAAAGTACAATCGATATAAGTTTTACCAGCCTCAGGAGCTAGATTTTCTAACACTTGGTTTAGCATTACAGGGATGTGTTTATTTGTGTTGGTCATATCACACATCCTCTTTTCTTTTGATGGTCGGTCTTTTTTGAAGGATTTCTTCTCTTACTCTTTGTTCTTCTTTTGCCCATTCTGCTTCATTCCAGATTTGGAATTTTCTACCCTTACCAACAAAAACAGCTTTGTCTTTAATATCAGCATGAGCGATTAATTTTTCTGAAAGTAAGATACGACCAGTTGAATCAAAGCTATATCTTTTGGCATCACCAAAGATAAGGTTTGTTAAGTCATCTTGTTCGCTAGAGAAAAAATCGTGAGAAGTTTCAATATCGCTGGCTAATTTTTCCATTAGCTCTTCTGTGCAACCTTCAATGCAGTTTGAAGTAAGAGAGCGATATAAAACGATTTGAGTATTTAGTTCCTTGGCAATTGAGCGGTAATCGGCAGGTAGAGAAACACGGCCTTTATTGTCGACCTTGTTAATTACCGTATCTAGAAAGAGAAAAGTCTTTCTCATTATCACCGTCTCCCCAGGGTTGTTTGGTGTTTTCTAAAATGGAAATTTCTGTTCCATCAGCTTACCTATATGGTATAGCATGGTATTTAATGGGAATCAATGGGAAATTTTAGTATTTTGGTAATAATTTCATGGTATTTGCGTGAGGTAACTAGATATCGTATAGGGTAAAACTGACTAGACTATATGTAGTTGTTTTGGTTTTTCTTGTATGAAAATAAATCACAAAAAAATTAAAAAAATATCAATTTAATGTGCATAACTTTGGAAGAAGTTATTTTTGGGTAAGGACTCGGCTATTTTTTCATTATTTTTCATTGTTTTGTTGTCATAATTTACTCGAAATACTACCGGTATTACGAGCAAATTTTTTCTAAAAACAAAAGAAAAATATCTAAAAAACTATATCCGTTATTACCCAAAAACAACTTCTTTGGGGGAGGTAAACAACAAAAGGCAGAGTTCTGCATTTAGGGGGTTGTATTTTAGGTGTTAAATGTGTATATATCTTGCAGGTGGTCGGGCAACTGCTCTAACTTTTGTTAGGGAGGAAAGTCTGGGCTTTATGGGGAAACGGTGCCAGTTAATGGCTGGCTAGAGAAATCTAAGGGAAAGTGCCACAGAAAATAACCGCCTGCTATTTTGCAGGTAAGGGTGAAAAGGTGCGGTAAGAGCGCACCGCGCAGCTGGCAACAGGTGTGGCAGGGTAAACCCCACTCG
>DHQH01000078.1:647-4093 GCA_002410125.1 Alphaproteobacteria bacterium UBA5343 | reverse complement strand
ATTGAGATGATTTATAAAAATAAACATATCGTCACTAAGAAAAACAAGTGGACTATCATTGCAAATCTTATCCCAATTATATTGATTATAATATTCTTAATACTTTATGTGATGGACATAAATGATATTAGAAATGAATATGTTTATGGATTATTTGCAATATTGTTGTTAAGTATACTTATTGTAAACACGTTTGATTTCTCAAATAAGAAAAGCAAAGTATTTAAAGATGTATATTTTGGAAAAAAACATATAAAGGATGAAATCTTTAAAATTAAATCGAAATATGTGGGTTTAGAGATAGAAACATCATTTAATGATGCACCAATCAGTTTGACCATCTATAATAAATTTATAGATAAAATGGATGCATATCTAGCAGGTTTAGAAAAAGAAGAACAATTGTTTATGAATCTTAATACAAAAAAATATAAGCTCTTAGCACATGTCTTAATGTTTTTTTATATCGTCTCATTGACATTTTTAGTTTTCTTATTCTATTACATACTCACAAAATAATAGTAATTTATAAGGTAGTTATACACACTTATAAATGATATTATTTAGCTGCTGGTAAACTTGTAAATAAAACATAAAATATGGTAAAATAGTCTAGTATTGTTTTATATCGAATAATTATATGGAGGATTAAAAATGGACTTAAAAAAATACATAGCAGAGGTGCCTGATTTTCCAAAAAAAGACATCTTATTTAAAGATATTACACCACTTATGTTAAATGGTGATGCATATAAATATGCATCAGATCAAATGACTGCATTTGCAAAGGAAAAAGGAGCAACTGTCATAGTAGGTCCAGAAGCAAGAGGTTTCATTTTTGGTTGTCCTGTTGCTGTAAATTTAAATATTGGGTTTTCTCCTGTTAGAAAGCCAGGTAAGTTACCACGAAAAACTGTAACTGAAAAATATGATTTAGAATATGGATCTACGATTTTATCACTTCATTATGATGCGATTAAGTCCGGTGATAAAGTACTTATCATTGATGATTTACTTGCTACCGGTGGTACGATGGAAGCAACCATTAAACTTGTTGAAAAATTAGGTGGAGAAGTCGTTGGACTATCTTTCTTAATTGAACTAGAAGATTTAAATGGTAGAGATAGATTACAAGGTTATGATATACTAACATTAATTACTTATTAGAAAGAAGTGTTTAAATGGCGGATCTTTTATTCGAATCTTTAGCAAAAAATTTTAAAACATATATTCATAACGATGAAGATATTAATCTTATTCATAAAGCATATTTAATTGCTAAAGAAAAACATGAGGGACAAATGAGAAAATCAGGTGATCCCTATATCACACATCCAATTGCTGTTGCAATCATCCTAACAGAACTGACTGCTGGACCTGCAACACTTATTGCTGCGCTTTTACATGATACAGTTGAAGATACGTCATACACACTAGATGATGTGAGAGAAACATTTGGCCAAGATGTTGTTGATATGGTCGATGGAGTGACTAAAATAGGACAATTATCATTTAATACTGTAGCATCCCAAGCTGATAATCATCAAAAAATGTTACTAGCGATGGCTAAAGATATCCGTGTTGTCTTAATTAAAATCGCTGATAGATTGCACAATATTCGTACATTGCAATCCATGGCACCAGAAAAACAATATCGCATCGCGAGTGAAACATTAGAAATCTATGCTCCCTTAGCACATCGCTTAGGGATTTTTAGAATTAAAGCAGAATTAGAAGATAAATCATTAAGATATACTGATGCGCCGATGTACTATCGTGTTTCTAATATGATTCAAGCCAAGAAAGAAGAAAGAGAAGCATCAATTGATCGTATTATTGATCAAATCAAATCATTATTCAATCAAAATGAATTGACAGATTTTTCAATAAAAGGTCGAATTAAAAATATATTTAGTATTTACAAAAAAATGGTTAGGGATAAACGTGCCTTTGAAGATATTTATGATCTTTTAGCGGTACGTATTATTGTTGATAAAGTAGAAATGTGTTACCAAGCTCTTGGTATTATTCATGCTAACTTTACTCCAATTCCAAGAAGATTTAAAGATTATATCGCTGTTCCAAAACCTAATATGTATCAATCGCTTCATACGACAGTTCTATCAGAAGATGGCACGTTATTTGAGGTACAAATTAGAACACATGAAATGGACCAGGTTGCTGAATATGGGGTTGCTGCTCATTGGGCTTATAAAGAAAATAGAACATATTCAAAAGAAAAAGAACAATTTGAGATTGCGCAAAAACTTAAATGGTATGGCGATCTGATGAAAATGAGTCAGGATTCTGATGAAACTGATGCAGGCGCTAAAGAATTTGTGAATACGATTAAAGGTGATATTTTAGAAGCGAATGTTTATGTTTTTACACCTAAAGGAGAAGTGATTGAACTACCTAAAGGTTCAACACCTATTGATTTTGCTTATCGCATTCATACAGATATTGGAAATAAGATGACAGGTGCAATCGTCAATAATCGCATCGTACGACTTGATTATGAGCTTGTTACAGGAGATATTGTTAGTGTAAAAACAAATAAAAACTCTGTAGGACCTAGTGAAGATTGGTTGAAAATTGCTAAGTCTTCACATGCAAAGCATAAAATAAAAAGTCATTTAAATAGACTGAATAGAGATCAGTTAATCTCTCAAGGACAAGCATTGCTTGAAAAAGAGTTGATGATTCAAAAAGTGGATCATACAAAAATTGATGATGCTTTTGTTAAGAAATATTTTGAAAAAAATATGGTTAAGGAATTAACTGAATTATATTTAGAAATTGGAAAAGGTTTAATTAGTCCAAAAACAGTTGCTCAAAAAGCATTAGGTAAAGAAGTAGATCGTGAACAAATTTTGCAGCGACAAATGGATAAAGCTGCTAGACAATTAACTACACACCATGAAACTGGTGTGATGATTGATGGTCTTTCTTCACCTCAAATAAAACTGGCAAATTGTTGTTTACCGATTCCAGGTGATCAAATTGTAGGTTTTGTGTCTAAAAATAGCGGGATTGTTATCCATAATATTGATTGTCCAAATTGTAAACAATTTGATCCTAACCGGTTATTAGAAGTTTTTTGGTCAGATGAGATTGATCGAAAATACCCAACAAGAATAAAAATTATTGGTACTGCTAGACCAACTTTATTGACTGAAGTTGTCACCGCAGTCAATGCTATGAGTATTGCAATAGCAGAAGTTAATGCAACGACTTCAACAAACTTAGAAATGACAATTAAACTAAAAATATTAATTAAAGATCTTGATGCATTACGTGCGGTGATCGTTAATATTAGAAAAGTCAGCGATATATCAAATGTGGAGCGAGATTATCAATGAGAGTTGTATGTCAAAGAGTACTTGAGGCAAGTGTCTCAGTTGATCAAGAAGTTGTTGGATCAATTAAAAAAGGGTATCTACTAT
>DHQH01000078.1:0-486 GCA_002410125.1 Alphaproteobacteria bacterium UBA5343 | reverse complement strand
TGTTACGCACTCTGATGATGAAGAAGTTTTGAATAAAATGGCAAAAAAAATACAAAAATTACGTGTATTTGAAGATGAAAATCATCGCTTAAATCATAATATTGAGTTTGTGCATGGCCAAATTCTTGCTATTTCACAGTTCACTTT
The DNA here is from genome assembly GCA_002410125.1 of Alphaproteobacteria bacterium UBA5343. GTDB lineage: Bacteria > Pseudomonadota > Alphaproteobacteria > RF32 > UBA5343 > UBA5343. The sequence goes on along the minus strand of DHQH01000078.1, from coordinate 339 downwards.
ATATGGATCAGTCAAAGGTAATCATCGACCATCATTTACAGAAGCTGCAAAACCTGAAAAAGCATTACAACTATATCAAGATTTTGTTGGGAAATTAAAAGCATTTACTCATGTTGAAACTGGGATATTTGGTGCTGATATGAAAATTTCATCAATAAATGATGGACCAGTGACAATAAACATAGAATATTGATTGACAAAAAGTGATAAAAAAGATAAAATAATCGTATAATTTCATCGCTTATGAAGAAGGATTTAACGCATGTTAAATAGTGACACCTTTGGAGGCACTAGAAACTGTTGAGGGCTAGATAAAATATCTAGAACTAAGGTGGTACC
>DHQH01000076.1:450-5334 GCA_002410125.1 Alphaproteobacteria bacterium UBA5343 | reverse complement strand
AGGTGATTTTTCAAAAGAAGTCATTAGTGACCTCATTAAATATACAAAAGGTGAGAAACAAGAAAGAATTAAAGAAGATGCAATTGCCCAAAGGTTTATTGATATAATTGGAGAACCAGTTATTAAAAATAAAATTCAGGACATGCTCAATAAAAGAAGACATAAAACTGAGTTAATTAAATTTTATAAAGAGCAAATTATCAAACTAGAAAAGGATTAGCATGATTAAAGTTGAAATATCTGAAGATATTATAAAGCTGCATAAAGATAGTTTGCTTCCAAAGGTTCAGAGACGACTAGAGCGAAAAATAGAAAGTTGTGGCAATGAAGAAGTTAAGGTGTTCTATGAGTATTTATTAGATGAGGAGAATAATCATCAAATTCTTAAGGATGTTTTAGTTGGAAAGCCTCATAAAATTAGGGGCTTAATAAATTTCATTAACAATAATTTTCAAAATATTTTTCAGCCTTTCATGGATAAAGATTTCAAAAAAGACCTGGAATCTATTTTTAGTTACACATCTTTTAGGAATGAATATGATGGTTGGGGAGCTTATAAACTAACCAAGCTATTAGACATAAATACGTGCCCATATTGCAATAGGCAATACACCCACACCTACTATAGTGATACTAAAAAAACAAGGCCTGAATTAGACCATTATTATCCTCAATATAAGTATCCTTTTATAGGATTGTCATTGTACAACCTAATTCCTTCATGTCATATATGTAATTCAAACTTAAAATTTAAGGATGATTTTTACAATGATTTACATGTGCATCCATATGAGGAAGGTTTTGAAGAAGATGCTGTTTTCCGAACTGATTTTGTTAAAGATGAAGATGGACTTTACGATATTGATTTAGTAGATAAAAATAGAACCATCGATGACTTTAAATTACACTTATTGATTGATGAGGAATCAGCGCTAAGAGATAAAATTATCAATAGTAACAATACCTTTTTAATTGAGGAACTATATCAAAAACATAAGGATTACGTTATTGAGATTATTAGGAAATCTGTTATTTATAATAAAAAGAAGATAGATGAGTTATATTCCGATTTTGGAAATCTGTTTGGTAGTAAATCTCAATTGATAGATTCCTTAATAGGCAATTATATCCAAAATAAAGATTTAAAAAAGAGGGTGCTATCCAAATTGACAAAGGATATTTGGGATGAGTATGGTCTGAAAGAAATATGGAAACAATAAATTGTTTTAATAAAATAAATTTTTGGAAATATGCATATTCTAACCTGATTGATAACAGGAATAGGGCAGCATTGGCTGAATATATTGTAGCCGAGGCGATGCAAGCGACTAATACACCTGAAACAAGCTGGGAATCATACGATATATTAAGTCCTGAGGGAATTAAGATAGAGGTAAAGTGTTCCGGGTTTGTTCAAAGTTGGAAACAGAATAAGCTATCCTCTCCATCCTTTGATATTAAAAAGAAATACGGATGGAAGGGTGATTCTAATGAATGGGACGGAATATTGGATAGGCAAGCTGATGTTTATGTTTTTTGCCTACATATCGAAACAGACAAAGATAATTTGAATCCTCTTGCGTCTGACAGTTGGAGATTTTATGTTGTCACTACCTCTGTTATAAATGAAAAACTACCCGAACAAAAGTCAGTAGGAATTTCAACAATTGAAAATACGCTAAAAGCAAATCAAATTAAATACAAAGACTTAAAGCAAGAGATTTTAAATGCATACAATCAGAAAGATAAGGTGTCGTAGGTTTCCAGAAGCTCATCTTTTGTAATACCCAAATAGCGTCTGGTTATCGCAGTCGAAGAATGATTAAACAAATGACTTAATTTCACTAATGCTAACTCTGAATTTGTTCCTGAATTTAGGAACACAGCACGCCCCATTGTTTTGCGCATTGAATGTGTCGAAAAGTTCTTAATATCAATATTATAACGTTCACGTATTTCTTTAAAGATAATGTTAATCCTCTGAATTGAATAGACGGTATTCTTTTGCGATGTAAAAACAAAGTCCTCTGTGGTTCTAGGGTTGATTCCTTTATAACAGTCTAAAATATGACGTTGCAACTGAAGGTTAATTTTTATTTCACGAGTTTTTCCAGTTTTCTTTTCAATAAGAATAAGCATATCCTTATCCAATTTATTATACCATTTAAGGCTTAGCAAATCTGAAATTCGCAGACCCCAAAATGAGCCTAGGGATATTAGTAACGAAATTTTATAATTACCATCATCAAATAATCGCCTAATCAGATTTAGATTTTTATCCCAAGGTAAATAGTCAGCTGTGGTATTCGAATATTTAAGACTCATAATATTCACTTTTAATAATTTATAAATAAAACTGAAACACTCTTTCAAACTCATTTATGCAAAACGCCTAAATACCTGCATCTTACAGAGTAATATTCACTTTTATACAGTAGTGAATGTTTTTTTGTAAAAATAGCCCGTCTGAATTTATTTACCCAGCATAATGGGTAAATAAATATATTTGTAAAAAAAAGCTTTTAAATGCTTGAAAAGGATATTTCAGAAGAACAGTTAAGAAAAATTGGCATTCAACTCCGTGTATTGAGAAAGGAATATTATAAATATGGATATATTGAATTTGCGGATAAGGTAGATATGGATAAAAAAACCTACTACAATCTTGAAATAGCGAGAAAAGATTACACAATTAGGAATCTACTGAAGGTATTAGCTATGTATCCAGAAATTAGCTTGAGTGATTTTTTTAAAAGAGCAGGATTATAAAGTTCCTATAGATTTTAAAAAAAAAGCTTTTAGGAGTATAGGAAGCATTTTTTTGAATAGAAAGATGCTCTCCGTTTGAATCTGCTTTAAGGTGCTTTAAAAGGCTTTTTCTATAGAAGAAAGCCTTTCTAAAGGCGCTAAGGCGTTTATGCTTGATTGAGAGTAATGGCGTTTGATAAATTTTAAATTTAACAGTCAACTATACCTGCCATATATCGTATCGCTTCACTTAGATATTTTTATCAAAAACGGCTCTCAGATGCATAGAAAGTATTTTCATGCATTAGTTTTCTGCTTTTTTGATTAGAATTTAGTTAGATACTTAAAGGGGGAGCAAATGATTTTGTATCACCTTTATTCAACCTTATTTTTGAAAGCGTCTCTAATGTTTTGAAGTTCAATGTTCTGATGGATAGTTGTTGCAAATTCTTCAACTTTATCAATAACACCCTCTACAACTTCTCTTGATATTATTGTTTTTTGACCTTTTTTGTTTTTTCCATTTCGGTGTACTAAGTCGTGTCTTTTACCAATTATTTCTGTCAATTCTCTAATCTCAGGAAAGTCAATATTAAAAGTGTTTTTATACATTTCCCTAACTTTTGGTAAGTCATGATAGATTACATCTAATAATTCATTCTTAACAATTCTATTAAGTTGGTCTAACTTGTTGAAAATCTGATTTAAATCAAAGCGTTGTTTTTTAATGTTGGCATAGGTTTGAACAAAATTCTTAAAATACACTTCGTTATTCATTGTTTGTTCAATCATTGTTGTCGATAGGAAATCTTCTAAGCAGGTAATGGAAGCAGAATATGTTTGACGCTGTAGTGCTTCTTGTAATTCACCATCATCAATCAATAAATTATTGAGTTCACGTAGTTTGGTTATTTCATTAGCAAATTGTTCAATGAATTGAGTATTAGATGAAATGATTGAATCAACATGCTCATCCATCATTGTTACATATTCCATATACTCCTTATCTTCTATGATGTCTAGGGTTATTGAGTCCTCATCTACATCGTCAATATCTACCCATGCATCACCCCAGCCTGCATAAACTGTAACGTAAAAGTGCTTACCGCATACAGGGCAATTTGCATCACCGAAGTTATCATTGTGAGAATCACTTGGCTTTTCAGCAGCCATATTTGGTGATGGTAAGCTTATTTCATCACTTTCAACTTTATTTTTACACTTATCACATTCAAAATATGCAACTATTGCTTTAGTACCCAAAGGTGTAAATTCACAAACTCCCATAAAAAACTAGTTTTTTATATTTCTATTACTTCTCCAGCCATTACATTTATTTTCTGCTTCGTCAATACATGTAATTATTTTATTCGTTAGTTTATCACTTATTTTACCAATTTCGAAATCATTAGGTTTACTTTCTGTTTGGTTTTTTAAAGCTTCGTATTTTATAGTATATCTCAAAGGATTAGTGTAATTTCTGTTTTTAAATTCTGTAATAATTTCTTTTAATAATAAACCAAAGTATATTGTTTCGGATAAGCTCGAATCCTTGTATTTAAGGTGTTTAACAAGTAATGTTCTATCTCTGTAGAATTTATTTAATAAATCAATTGATACTGGAAAATAACCACCGCTTCGTATACTGGATGAACTTATCTTACTACCTTCAAAATATACATTCTTTAATAGTGTGCCATCCAAATTTGAGCTGATTATTTCACATAACCATATTCTTATATTCTCCATTAAGGCACCACCAAATGAGCACCCTTCTATTCGAGAATCCATAAAAAGAGTGTTTGTGGAAATATTAGCACCAGAAAAATCACATTGAAAAAGTTCTGAATAATAAAAATCTGAATTGATAATATCAGAACCAATAAATGATATGCTATAGAAATAACCACTTAGTTTGCTATTATTTATAAAGCTATCATCAAAGAAGGTTTTATCACAACTTGCAGGGTTTATTGTCACATTTTGAAATATGGAACTTCTAAAGTTGCATAGTACTATTTGGCTATTGCTAAATATGTTTTTGTGAAATCTTGAATTGATAAATTCAACAGCATGAAGTTTTGCTGATTGAAAATTTACATATTCAAGATTAGCATTATTTATTTTAGCATCTGT
>DHQH01000076.1:0-183 GCA_002410125.1 Alphaproteobacteria bacterium UBA5343 | reverse complement strand
CTCAAATCTGCTTTTAAGTTATGAAAGTTAAATTCAACGTCATATTTATTCTCAAATAAGAGTCTAAGGGTTGTTTTGATTTCGTTAGATGGTTCTTCACTATATGTGTTTTGATACTCTTTGTTTTTAGTACTAGTTCTTATGTGTGAACATAGTATATCAAAGATTGGTTTGGTTGGGATA
>DHQH01000104.1:22587-33286 GCA_002410125.1 Alphaproteobacteria bacterium UBA5343 | reverse complement strand
AATAACCTTTTAATTTTACTTTTTATAATAAAAATTTGGTGTTATTTTATAGATATAAAATAATGAAATAGGTGTGTTTAAAATATGGGGTTCTTATCTTTTTTAAATAATAAAAAGAAGGTAGAACAATTGCCAGAAGAAGAAATTAAGGCAATTGCAAAACCTGATGTGTCTCATATTGACTTTAAGGTTCTGGTGGTTGAGTTTGTTGATGGGGTAGAGTTTGAAAGAGGTAAAAACTTAGCGGTTAATTTGATGAATAAGGATGGTTTGGAAGTGATTTATTATGATGAACCGCTAGCAAAACCAAATTTAAAATTTCAACAAAATAATATAAACGATATTAGAGAGCGAGGTCAGCTGTTATTAGAAGAAGAAAATGCTGATGTTGTGATTTGGGGTATGAAATTTGAGGATAAGGTTCAGCTTATCTTTCAGTCTGATTATAACCAAGATGGTGATGAGAATGTTATTTCTGTATTAGATAGATTGGTTATTCCATCAAGAATGTTTGATAGTGTGGAGGATTTTCCAAAAGATATTTTAGATATTATTTATGGTGCTATTGTTGCAACTCCTAAGGTGCTGGATGGTGAACATAGACAGAGAAAAGAAGAGCTTTTGAAATCTGCAATTAGAAAAATAGCAAAGTCAAAAAGAAATGAAGCAATCCCTGTTGATTGTATGTCTAGCATTATGATGATGTTAGGGATAGTTTATCATAGTTTTGTTTCAAATAACGATAATCTGAAAGAGCTTTCTTATGCTAAAGACATGTTGTATTCAGTAGTCAAAAATAAGACATTCATTAAAAATGAAATTGATTTGGCTCAGCTTTATTATCATATTGGGGCGATTTATAATAAAGAATTGTTATTATCCACTGATGAGGTTGGAGATAAGTATAGAAAGTCTATAGAGTTTTATAGATTGTCGCTAGAGTATTATGATAGAAATATTGTGAGCTTTGAATATGGTTTGATCTTGTGTAAGATGGCTAATCTTTTATATAAATATTGGAAGGTTAAACAAGATAGTCAGTTAATTAGGGATGCTATTTCTTATTATAGAGAGGCTGAAGATCTGTTCGGACATGCTCAATATCCAATAATTTGGGCTAATATTCAAGGAAGATTAGCAGAGCTTTTAGATGTTTTAGGTGCTAGAATGAAGAGTGATAAAATATCTAATCTGGCAATAGATTGTTATAGAAATGAGCAATCAATAAAATCAGAAAGTAGATATCCAAATCTTTGGGCTGATATCCAAAATAATATCGGACTTATCTTATTTAGAAATGCAAAAATTACAGGTACAGTAGAAAAAATTCAAGAAGCAGAAGAGTGCTTTAAGGACGCTCTTTATGTGTTTGAGCAGTCTAATAATGAGGATGGAGTAAAGAGGACTAATAGGAATCTAGCTAGGATAAATTCTCTTTTCAAGATTTAGCTAATTCTATGGTCAATTTTGTCGTTATTTCATTGTCTCATGTAAGAATTGCTACACATCTCAATAAAATGCCTAAAAATTGACTCATATAATTAGCTAAATAAAATTTATTACTATTTCAAAAAAACTTCAGATATGGTCTATTTGGTAATTGGTGATATAAGTAGAAAGTTTACCTATGTTTCTAGGCTTTTACACCGGCACCTCTTGCTTGAGGGGTGGTATCATCTAATGGCCATCTTGGTTTTGGTTTGAAGTCTAGAGGGGAAGTTAATCCTTTTTGCAATCTTTCAATGCCTGCCCAAGCTATCATTGTTCCATTGTCGGTGCATAATTTGATTGGGGGAGCTGCGAATTTTAAGCCATTTTTGTTAGCTAAAGTTTCTAATTTTTCTCTGATATATTTATTAGCTGCAACACCGCCTGAGATTACAAGATGTTCTCCTTGAGGGTGGTTAGATTTAAATTCTTTAATGGCCAAAGATAGTTTATTGGTGAAACAATCAGAAATAGCTAATTGGAAAGATGCACAAATGTCATATAAATCTTGTTCTGGGATTTGTGCATTATTGATTTTGCCATCTGGTGCATAGCTTTCAATGATATGTCTGGTGGCTGTTTTTAATCCTGAGAATGAAAGATTGCAACCATCTTTGCCTTTTAATGGTCTTGGAAGAGTGAATCTATTTTCATCACCATTTAGAGCTAGTTTTTCAATTTTTGGACCTCCGGGATAGCCAAGATTTAACATTTTGGCTGTTTTATCAAAAGCTTCACCTGCGGCATCATCGATAGTAGTTCCTAATCTTTTATAATTATCAGGTCCTGAAACTTCTAGGATTTGACAATGCCCACCAGAGGCTAGCAATAGTAAGTATGGATATTTAATATTATCAATAAGTCTTGGCATTAAGGCATGACCTTCTAGATGATTAACAGCTATGAAAGGAATATTTTTTGCTAAGCAGATTGCTTTGGCGGTCATAACTCCAACAACGACACCACCAATTAGACCAGGTCCTGCGGCTGCGGCAACAGCATCTAAGTCATCAAAGGTAAGGTTGGCTTTTTTCAGGGTATCAGAAATTATACCATCAATATATTCAAGATGACTTCTGGCTGCTATTTCTGGAACTACTCCACCAAATTCAATATGTTCTTGTTGTGATAAAATAGTTTGAGCTAAAATCTCTTTTTTATCATTCACAATTGAAGCTGCGGTTTCATCGCATGAACTTTCTATACCTAATATTATCATTTTTTAACCTTTTATTTGATGTTGTTTGTTAGGATATAAGAAATTATTAGAATTACAAGGTATAAAATTATGGTTGATAAAAAAGTAAAAAATCAAAACAAAAAACAAGATGAAAATAAAGAAGTTAAAAAAGAAACGGTAAAAAAGGAACAAGAAATCTGCAAGGTTAAGAGTGTTTGTGGTTTTTGGAAATCTGTGATTGTTTTAATTATTATTGTTTTTGTTTTAGAGCATAGTGTTGGGCTTTGGGGTGATTTAGTGCCAGAGAAATACAGAGACTATTTTATGGATCAAGGGATAGAGGTAGTTGATAACAGTCAAGAATTAGATATTCTTAGGGGCGAGGTAGTTGTTTTAGAAAATAAGGTATTGGAGTTATCAAATAAAAAAGACGATGAAATTAATATTAATAGCTTAGTGGCTAATGTGGATGAAAAAATATTAGTAATTGAAAATCAAAATAAGCAAGTTCAAAAAAATATAGAAACATTGCAGGTTGAAAATAAAGAAATTAGAGCTTCTATGGCGAGTGCTGCTTCAGTTTTAGGAATTTTAACTAGGATTGATAAGATAGAACAAAGAATTGAGAAAATGTCTGCTAAATCTGACAAGGGCGCTATTATGTTAATGTCGGTGATGCAGTTAAAAGAAGCTGTTTATAGAGGGGATGATTTTAGTGTTGAACTTGAAACTGTCTCTTTGGTTACAAAGGGTAATAGAGATGCGAAAATGCAAATTGATGAAATATATAAATATATGAAAACAGGAATTTTTAAGAAGGAAATTTTAATCGAAGAGTTTGATAAATACAGGAAAGATATGATTAATGCTTCTTTGGGTGATGAGAAAACATCTATGGGTGATAAAGTTTTAGCAAAACTTAGAGAATTAGTTAATTTTAAGAGGCTTGATGTAGAAGATGAGGAGTCAGTAGAGGTTATAGTTAATAATGTTAAAGCATATTTGAAATATAAGGATATTAATGCAGCTTACAAAGAGTTGATGAAAATTAAGGAAGTTGAAATTCTTCAAATATCTGAAAAATGGCAGAAACAAGTGAAAGCTGTTATGGCGGTTGATAGTGCTATTTCTAAATTAAGTGCTATGGCGATGGCTCAAATAAAGGCTGATAGGTTATAGAGGATAGGTTTTATGGTGAAGCAGATTATATTTTTTACATTTGTTGGTATATTAGCTATTGGTGCGGCTTGGTTTACTGATAGTGATGGTTTGGTTACATTAGAATGGTTGGGTTTTGAATTTTCATCTTCAATGACAATATTTTTATCTGTTATCTTGGGCTGTTTATTATTGTTTTCTTTAATAGTTGCAGTACCTTTTAATATTATAAAAACGATAGTGATGTTGCCTAAGAAATTTAAAAATAAAAAGAGTGAATCAAAGAAAGAAAAAGAAATAAGAGAAGAAATCAAACAAGAAACTACAGAAGAGTTGGTTGAAGTGATAACTGAGAGGGTTGAAGGTGAGAAGGAAGAGTTAAAAGAAGAGCTGGGGGGGGTTATTGATGCTTTTACAGCAATTACTATGGGGGATATGGATAAAGCGATTGAGTTACAGGAAAACTTACAAAAGAGTGATAAGGATAATGATAAGGTTAATATTTTAGGTCTTGATATTGCAATTACTAAGAAAGATAAGGAAAAGATAAAAGAATATAGTGATAAACTGATTGCCAATAAAGAAACAGAACTTATTGGTCTTAAAGGTTTGTTAGAGCTTGGGTTGTTAAATAAAGATTATGATGCTGCCACAGAGGCTGTTGATAGAGCTTATGATATTAGAAATGATTTGGAGTGGGTTATTAGAAATGGAATGGTTTTAAGAGCTAGGCAGAGAAGATGGAATGATGCTTTGAATGCTTTAGAAATAGGCTTGAATAAAAAACTATCTAGTAGTGAGGCAAGGGGTTTAAGGCTTAAAGCGACAATGTTATATGAGTTAAGTCAGGAAGCAGAGAGATCAGGTAATCGTAAGATGGCGATGAAATTATGTGCTCAAGCATCTGATTTAGATCATAGTTTGGTAGCTGCTGCGGTTAAATTATCAGAATATTATATTGAGGATGGGAATCAGGTTAGGAAAGCTGCTGGGGTTTTATCTCGTTTGTGGATGAAAAGACCAATTGCTGAGATTTGTGATGCTTATGTGAAACTTTGGCCAGAGGATAATAAATATATATCTGTGCAAAGGGTTGAACAGTTATGTATTTCTAATAATAATCATATCTTAAATAAGAAAGTTTTAGCTAAATATGCGATGGATGCAGGTATTTATGGTAAGGCAAGAAAAGAATTAGATGATTATTTGGCTTGTGCCCCATTAACAAAATCTACAGCTAAATTGATGGCGATATTTGAAGAGAAGGCAAATTCAGATATGAGAGCTGCTAATAGGTGGTTGTTGGATGCTGAGATGGCTGATGATGATCAGAGGTGGATTTGTTCTAAATGTGCTCACCATGCTGAAAAATGGGAATCTATTTGTCCTGGTTGTGGTGATTTTGCAACATTAGAGTGGGTAACTCCTGGTAGGAATATTAATGATGAGATTGTATTTGAAGAGCAGGTAAAAGAGAAGTTAAAAGAACATGGAAGAAAGAAAAAAAATGAGGATAGTGAAGAAGTAGTTGAAGCTATAGAAACTGCTTCTTAGGCTTCGCCCATAGTATCAAGTAATAAAGCTGAGATGGTTTCATCTTGGCTTTTCCCGTTCCATATGATGTTTTGAAAAGCTGGGTAGAATTTTTCACATTCTTTAATAGCGATATTCATAACTTCTTCTAACCTTTCTGGTATTAAAGTTTTGGTGTTATCAATAAGGATAGAGTGTTTGAATACTGGCATATTTTGTTCATGCCATAAATTAAAATGTCCAACCCATAATTGATCGTTTACAACAGCTAGTAATTCATAAATTTGAGGACGATTTTTTTCTTCAGAACGAATATCCATAAGACAAGATATATGAAGGGCCTTCATATTTTTTTCCCAAGAAAAAAATACTAACATATCATCCCATTTTCCATGAACTTCTATAACAATCTCATCAAGGCCTCTTCTTTCAAAAGACCAAGATTTGGAAGATATCATATTTTCTAGAAGATCTATTGGATTGTTTAAATCTTTGTTCTGTTCTAGATTGGGACAATTCATGGTTAAAAAATTCTCTTTTTTGTTAAAAAAATATTCTATTTTTATAGCTTTGTTCTTAAGCGATAATGATAGTTTGCAGAATGGATGTTTGATTAGCAATCAATAATTATGTTGATGTGGATTAAAAGAATGTTATTTTAGAAGTTGTTAATATGATGATTGGTTGAAACTATAAGTTTTTTAATGGGTTATGGGGGGGGTATGTAAAATGTAAAAATTTTACTAAGTCATAAAAAACTTGTAAATGTGGATAATTAATGGTTATTTTTACCTTGTTTACTTCTTTTTAAGCTTTTCAACTTCTTTTTTTAATTTATCGAATTCTTTTTGTAGTTTATCGAAGTCTTTCTTTGGTACAAAGTCCATTTCAGCTACGGCTTTTTTGATTTTTTGAGCTACAATTTTTTCAATTTCGGATTTTAAATCTTTTAGCTTGTCTTTGGCTGTACCTGCAATTTTTGCAAGGTTTTCCATTAATGGAGTTGGATTGTTGTCAGTCACTATATTATTCCTTGTTAATTTCAAATCATTTGATATATTTTATAAATAAAAACAAAAGAAAAGGTTAAAAAATATGAATAACTATATTGCATTTCCTGAAATTTCTCCTTTTGCCATTAGTTTTGGTGGTGTTGGTCTTAGATGGTATTCGCTGGCTTATTTATTTGGGATTATTGGAGCTTGGTTTATGGCTCAGAAAATAGCTAAATCTTCAAAGTCTAGACTAACAAAAGAAATGATTGATGACTATATAGTGTGGGGAACCGCTGGAATAATCTTAGGTGGTAGGCTTGGTTATATCTTGTTTTATAATCTAGATTATTATTTAGAAAATCCTGCTTATATATTGCAACTTTGGAAGGGAGGTATGTCTTTTCATGGTGGTTTGCTTGGGGTTATTCTTAGTTTTTGGCTTTTTGCAAAGTCAAGAGGGTTGACGTTTTTTGAGATTGCTGATGTGTTTGCTCTGACGGCTCCGATTGGTTTGTTTTTTGGTAGGATTGCTAATTTTATAAATGATGAGCTTTGGGGACGAGTTGATTATGATTTTAAATATGCGGTGTTATTTCCAAAAGGTGGAGGTGTTCCAAGACATCCAAGTCAGTTATATGAAGCAGTATTAGAAGGCTTATTGTTATTTATAATCTTAAACTTACTTTGGCGATTAGACTGGGTGAAGCTAAGAAGAGCTTTTGTCTCTGGGGTTTTCCTAATTGGTTATGGTTCATTTAGGATGATTGTGGAGAATTTTAGAGAGCCTGATTATAATCTTGGGTTTATTTTTGGTGATAGCATAACAATGGGGCAATTGTTGTCGTTGCCAATGGTATTGTTAGGTCTAGGGATTTGTTATTGGTCGGTCAAGGTTTATAATAAAAATGGATAATTTCTTTGGTGAGAAGATAAAATATGAATTTGGAAATAGTAAAAGTGACTTCTCAAAATATAAGGTCGCAAAATTAAAGCAAATCCATTCTAACAAAGTAGAAGTAGCAAAAGAGGCTGGAGATAATCTTTTTGAGGCAGATGGTTTGGTTACGAAAGAAAAAGGTTTGTATCTTGGTATAAAGACGGCTGATTGTGTGCCTGTATTATTTGCTGATGAGCAAAATGGAGTAGTTGGAGCATGTCATGCAGGATATAAAGGTGCTTTTGGTAATGTGATGAGAAATACCATCCTAAAGATGATAGAGCTGGGGGCTAGAAAAGAAAATATTAAAGCTATGATAGGTCCTTGTATTCATCAAAAATCCTATGAAATTGATGCTAGTTTTAGAGATAAAGTATTAGTGATGGATGAAGATAATAAAAAATATTTTATCCCATCAGTTAAAGAGGGGCATTTTATGTTTGATCTTAAGCAATATGTGATCGATAGACTGGATGGTTTTGAGGTTAGAGATGTGAATATTAATACTTATGATGAAGAAGAGTATAATAGTTATCGACGATCTTGTCATCGAGGAGAAAGGGAGTATTATAATCAGTTATCTGTCATTTGCCTATTATAAATCTTCGTCTTTTTCGCCAAATCACATTACTTTTATCGGTAAATTAAAAGATCCATGTACTACTTGTACTAGGGTTTATAATTTCCTCTAAAGTAATGCACCTTGTCAAAAAATCCTTCAGATTGAGGAAAGAGGATGTTATAATCTTTATTAATTAGATTTAATTGTCTTATTTTTGCCGCTGGATTTGGCTTTATAGAGGGCTTTGTCTGCTCTTTTAATTACGGTATCAATACTTCTATCACTTCTTTTTCTTTCAGCCAATCCGACAGAGATGGTGATTTTTTCTGTCTTTTTCTTTTTGTCTTCAATATAGAATTTAGAATTAGCAATATCTTCTCTTACCTCATCAATAAGTTCTAGTGATGTTTTCGAGTTTTTGTTAGGGAATAATACAGTAAATTCTTCACCGCCGTAACGATAGGCTTTGTTGCAACCTTCTATTTCTGCAAGTCGATTAGCAACGAAAACTAAGACATCATCACCAATATCATGACCATATTTATCATTAAATTTTTTAAAATTATCAATATCAATTATTGCAACAGAATATTTTGATGGCAATTTTTTTATATCTGAGAAAAATGATTGTCTGGATGGTATGCCAGTTAAGTTATCATGATATGCCATATAATATAGATTTTGAATTACTGATGAGGATATTATCAATAGTGCAGAAGTAGAGAATATGGTTAGGGCTGTTGGATTATCACAATAGTTTATAGTAAGGGTGATAATTATTAATGAAACCAAAAAAGCATTATCTAAAAGACTGCCAGAAAAAGATGCTTTTACTAGTAAAATAAAAAAGCCAATTATTGCAACTAAAATTGCAGGTTGGGTGAGTATTTTACTATCAATGTTATCAAAGAATTTGAAATTTAAGTAATAATCGTAAATATCTATCCAATCTTGGGATGTGGTTGGGTGAATTAAAGTTGCACTACGATTTACGATAAAATCAATTAAAGTGATTTGTATTAGAATGAAAACTAGTTTTAATATGCCGTATTTATTAAAGACTCCATGTTCTGAACCAAAACTAAATATGATTAGGTTAAGAGGTATGATAAAACAAAGTCCAAAAAATAGTGATGATGATGTGAAATCTGTACCATATTTTAATTTCAAATAATTTATAAAAATATAGTTGAGAAAGATTATTAATATGGAAAAAGCTGCTCTGGTGTAATTAAAATATATTGAAATTAATAAGCTAATTCCTGAAATAGCAAAGAAGCTATAATGTAAAAAAGTAAGTTCAACATCTGGCAAATTATTTGTGGTATAGTAAATGATTAATGATAAACCAAGGATGATGGTTGGTATTATCATATTTTTTGCTGAACTTATAGAATCAAAGATTTTACTATATAAACTATCCATATTTTCTGTTCTTTTAATTTGTATTGTGGTTAGAACTGATTAAACATAGCATATTTATAGTCAAAATTTAGTTAATGTTATCTCTTATTTTCACATTTTATTAGAGAGGAATCTCCATAAGAAAAGAATCGATAATTATTATCTTTAGCATATTCATAAGCTTTTTTCATTCTATCAATTCCAGCGATTGCACAAACAAGCATAAAAAGAGTTGATTTGGGTAAATGGAAATTGGTGAGAATCATATCAATCATCTTAAATTTATAACCGGGAGTTATGAAAATATTAGTATCATTTGCAAATGGATGAATTATACCATTATCATCAGTTGCTGATTCTAAAAGCCTTAAAGAGGTGGTGCCAACGGCAATTACTCGTTTGCCTTCTTTTTTGGCCTTGTTAATCTCATCAGCGGTTTTTTTATCAATAATTCCGTATTCAGAATGCATTTTATGATCGTGGATATTATCAACTTTTACAGGGAGAAAAGTTCCTGCTCCAACATGAAGAGTTAGATATTTTTTAACTACACCTTTTGCATCTAATTTTTTCATTACTTCATCAGTGAAATGAAGTCCCGCAGTAGGAGCTGCAACTGCACCATCATGTTTAGCATAAATTGTTTGATAATTTTCATTATCAGAGACTTTTTCTTTATCTCTTTTTATATAGGGTGGAAGTGGCATTGAACCATATTTTTCAAGATTATTATTTAGTTCTTCAGGCTCACAATTAAATTTAAGTAATGTGCCGTCATCTTCTTTTTTTTCTATAATAGTTGCAGTAAATATGCTTTCTTCAGTTTTAATTTTTTCGTTATAAAAAGTGATAATATTATTTGGTTTTAATCTTTTAGAGTTTTTAATAAAAGCCCACCAATTAAGCGAATTAACAGGACGATATAGGGTGATTTCAACTTTTGCATTACCTCTAATTGCTCTTAATCTTGCAGGGATAACTTTAGTATTGTTAAAAACTAAGATATCGCCTGTTTTTAATAAATCAGGAAGATTATAGAAATGTTTGCTGCTGATTTCATTTGAAACAGATAGGTCTAATAATTTAGAGCTATCCCTTGGGTTGGCAGGTTCATTAGCTATAAACTTTTTATCTAATGTAAAATCAAAATCTTGTAATCTCATTTTTTTCTTTCTAGTTTTAATCTTCGTCTTTTGCACGACTAATCATAAATTAATTTTTAAATGAGGCTTCATATATTACTTATATACGAAACCACATTTAAAAATGAAGTTCATTTCTATTCTCACAAAATCCTTCAGATTGTGATTGAAATGAAGTTATAATTTTTTAAGGACATAGATAATCTAAAAAACAAAATTAAGCAATAGATTCTTTAAGCTCTTGAAAGCATATCATCTATTTCTTGTTTTACCCTTATATCAGAGTGGGTTTGGATATAC
>DHQH01000104.1:16492-22360 GCA_002410125.1 Alphaproteobacteria bacterium UBA5343 | reverse complement strand
CGATATATTCTGTTTTTCTAGATTGAGCTTTCTGCTCTTTATTTTGGGTTTTGATGTTTCTTTTATATTTTCTTATAACAAGATTTTTTTGTTCTTCTTCAGTTAGATAAATATAATGATTGCTCCAAGGAACAACAGTTATGCCTAGATCTTTTTTATTGATTGAGTTAATGGCATGTTCTCTTTCTTTTTTTAAGTTTTCAGCTTCATTTTCTCTCATAAATATCATATTAGTGAAGTTACATGTTCCTCCAAGCTCAAGAGGAATAACAGGTTTAACACAAAAACCATCAGGGATTGTGCCTTTGAGCATTAATTTAATTTTATGACGGTTAAGTCCTTTGGCTTCTAGCATTTCGGGGTTTTCTTTTGCTATTTTTCTAGCAAACAATCTATTAGATACTTGGAATCTTTGGTTAAGATCATCTACAGCTTTTGGTGATATATATTTACTTGCTATATATATTCTCTTAAATCCTAACATAGTTCCTTCTTGTGGAGGAGTACCAATTTTGCCTAATTGATACAATAAACTTCTATGTTTTGCATAAATTGATTTTTCGAACTTTTTACTTTTATGTTTTTTGTTCCTATCAGATAGTAAGATTTGTTTTTTCTCATTATCAAAATCCATATAGGCAATATCTTGTGGGTATTTAGTTCTATCTAAGTTAACCATATCATAATCAGGCAAAGGAGAGCATGGTATAGGTAGATATACAAATTGTTTGTGAGGCGGAATATCAGGAGACAGGTTTCTTATTTGCATATCAATAAGATTATGACAATCTCGTTCTTGTTCATTTTTTAAAATTGTTAGGTTAACTAATTTATTTGTAAAATCTGTAAAGTTTCTGCCTTTGAGATTGATAGGTTTGGGGTGATGGAGGTCAAAACCTTTAGGTACAATATATCTATCAACAAATTTGGTGGTTTGCTCTTTATCCATGCCTGTGTTTTGACATCTTATTACTAATTGTTGATTGATGAAGTCTGACATGCTTTCTCTATCCATGACAGATAGTTGTTGTATGTTTTTATCTATGATATCATTTACGGTTTGAGCGATGAGGTCGTTAGTTAAATCCTCTCTTCTAAATCTGAACTCAGCTTTAGTCTTGCTGCGATTTTTTGTATTATAGACAAGTCGTTTTCCTTCAAAAGCTAGTCCAAGTTTTGCCATAGAAAAAGCTACACATGGAATACCATGTAGAGTTAGATTTCCTAATTTGCCTGTTTTTTGATGTCTTTTAATTACAAAATATTTGGAGCCATGTTTTGGTTCCTGCGGAGATGCAGGTTTTTTTCTTGGGATAAAATCTCTAGGTGTAGAGGTGGGTTTACTCATAACAAAACGCTTTACTACAAAAAAGTTACTCTTTAATGTTTTCTTTTATGACAGTTTTAGACAAAAAGTGCAAGCAAAAGATTCATTTTATTCATAATTTTTTATGTAAGTGATGAAATATAAAAAAAAGACTTGAATTTTTATTAAAATCAGACGATATATATAGACGGAGGGTGGCTTGGACAGGCTGTTTGTGAACCCGATCAGGTCCGGAAGGAAGCAGTCGTAATAAATTTGTCTGGGTCAATGTCCGCTCTCCACATCTTTTTATTTAGTGTTTGGCAGATTATGGTTGATATTGAAGAGAAGAATAAATCAGATAAAAAATATGAGGTTTTAGCTAGGAAATATCGCCCTTTATCTTTTGAAGGGGTGGTTGGTCAAGATGCCTTGGTTAGAACTTTGTCAAATGCTATCACTAATAATCGTCTTCATCATGCATATATTTTAACAGGAGTTAGAGGGACTGGTAAAACCACAACTGCTCGTATTGTTGCAAAAGCCTTAAATTGTATTGGTGAGGATGGAAATGGTAGAGAAACCATCAATCCATGTGGTGTTTGTGATAATTGTAAAGCTATTATGGAAGATAGGCATGTTGATGTATTAGAGCTTGATGCTGCTAGTAGAACAGGGGTTAATGATATTAGAGAAATTTTGGAAGGGGTGATGTATAAACCTGTTTCTGCTCGTTATAAAATCTATATCATTGATGAGGTGCATATGCTTTCTAAAAGTGCTTTTAATGCTCTACTCAAAACTTTAGAAGAGCCACCTGCTCATGTGAAATTTATTTTTGCTACAACTGAGATTAGAAAAGTTCCTGTTACGGTTTTATCAAGATGTCAAAGATTTGATTTACAACGAATTGACCAAGAGTTACTGGCAAAACATTTCAAAAATATTGTAGCTCAAGAGGGAGTTAAGGTTGATGATGAATCAATTTCTGTTATAGCAAGGGCTGCAGATGGTTCGGCTAGGGATGGTTTATCACTTTTAGATCAAGCAATTGCACTTAGTGATGGTGAAGTTACAATTGATAATGTTAGAGAGATGATTGGTCTTGCTGACAAGAATATGATTTTTGAATTATTTGAAAAATTAGCAAGTGGCAAGATTGATGAGAGTTTGGAGGTTATAAAAACTCTTTATAATAAAGGCTCTGACCCAATAATAATTTTAAAAGATTTGATGGATGTAGTTCATTTCTTAACTAAAGCAAAAGTAACACCGCAAGTTTTAGAAGATGTTTCGATTTTAGAATCGGAAAAGATAAGAGGTAAAGAGCTATCAGATAAAATTTCAATGGCGGTTCTTACTCGTATTTGGCAAATGCTTCTTAAAGGAATTAATGAAGTTCAATTTGCTCCATCAGCAATTGATGCTTTTGAAATGTTAATTATTAGGATTTCTTATGCTGGTACACTTCCAACACCCAATGAATTAGTAGATGGTGTAAAAAAAAACTCTAAAATAACTCAAACTCCTGCGGTTGCAGTTTCAAGAGTTGCAACCCCTCAAAGAACAGAAGTTGTTGTTTCTGAAGAGACACAAACAGAATCCCAAAAACCGCAAATAGAAATTAATAGTTTTGAAGATATTTATGAATCTTTACAAAAGAATCGTAAAATGATCTTAGCTAATAAGATTAGAAATGATGTTTTTCTAAAGTCTTTTAATGGTAGAAAAATAGAAGTTGGACTTAGTAAAACAGCGGATAGAAATATTGTTGCGGAGTTATCAAAAACCTTAAAAGATATTACAGGGGTCGGTTGGTATATTGAAGTAGTTAAAGATTTTGTTGGCAAAACTATTAATGATGCTAAAGAGGAAGAGTTTGAGGATAACAAAAAGGAAGTTGCAAAAGATGCAACAGTAAAAGAACTATTAAATGTATTTAGTGATGCAAAAATCGAAAAGTTAGAAAAGAAAGTTATAGAAGAAATGAATATTGAGGGAGAAGAATAGATGAAGGGTATTGGTGATTTAATGAAGCAGGCTCAAAATATGCAAAAACAAATGCAAGAGATGCAAAAGAAAATCGAGTTAAAAGAATTTGAAGGTCAATCTGCTGGCGGAATGGTTAAGGTGGTGATGAATGGGAAATTTGAAACGAAATCTATTAAATTAGATAAAAATGTAGTTAGCCCTGATGATGTTGAAGTGTTAGAAGATGTGATTACCGCAGCTGTTAATGATGCGAAGGCAAAAGTTGATATCGGGATGAAAAAAGAAATGGAAAGCATAACAGGTGGGCTTAATCTTCCTGAAGGTATGAATCTTCCTTTTTAGGTTTGATATATGTATAGTAAAGATATTGAAAAATTAATAAAAATTATTGCAAAACTTCCTGGTCTTGGTCAAAGATCAGCTAAGAGGCAAGCATTGTTTTTAATGAAGAAAAAAGAATCGGTTTTAATGCCGATGATTGAGATTATGCAAAATGTTGCAGAGAATGTAAAATCTTGTAAAATCTGCGGTAATTTTGATACCGATGAAATTTGTTCAATATGTAGGGATGAAAAAAAAGATAATTCGCTTTTATGTGTGGTGCAAGATGTGGCTGATTTATGGGCAATGGAGCGAAGCTCATATTTCAAAGGGAAATATCATGTGGTAGGTGGACTTCTTTCTGCAATTGATGGAATAGGACCAGATAATCTAAATATCTCAACCATATTTGATAGAATCGAAAAAGACGGAATAAAAGAAATCATAATGGCATTGCCCCTAACTGTCGATGGGCAAACAACATCTCACTTTATAGCTAATAAACTCAAAAATTATGATGTGAAAATTACAACTCTTGCTCATGGTGTGCCGATGGGTGGGGAGTTAGATTATTTAGATGAGGGGACTATCTCAACAGCTCTTAGAAACCGTTTAAATATTTGATTCTATCTGTTATTTTGTTGTCGATTATATCGTCGTGTAGGAATTACTACACGCCCTCAACAATTTCCTAAAACTAACTGGCTATAATCAAATATTTTCAACTATGGTTCTATGGTCACCTAATACAGAATTTGCGAGTATTTTGCTCAAGTCATTTAGTAATTGCTAAAATCAATCGCAAAATCTCTTAATTCTTATTATCTGACTCATATAATACAAAGCTGGTATTTCAGTAAAATTCTTTCGGTATGTTTTTTATTATAAAAACTCGGTAATAAAGCTATAAAATAAATTGAAATATATAGTCTAAAGTGCTTATATATAGGGATGAAAATTGTTTTATAGAGGTGTTCTTATGTTTAGATTTTTAGTAGTCTTTTTATCAGTTTTATTTATTTCAAATATTGCTAAGGCTGATTTTGCAAAAGGTTTAAATGCTTATGATGAAGGTAATTACGCAATAGCATTTGAAGAATGGGGGATGGCTGCAGATAAGGGTGATGTTGCCGCGCAGAGAAATTTAGGACATCTTTATCGTTGGGGTAAGGGTACAGATAAAAACCCAGGAAAAGCTGCTTATTGGTATTTGAAAGCTGCAAAAGCTGGATTTGATAGAGCCCAATATAATATCGCAATGATGTATCTAAAAGGTGAGGGTGTTCCTCAAGATTTTTACGAATCTGTTAGATGGTTGAAATTATCAGCTAATCAAAAATATAAACCTGCTGTAGAAAAGTTAGAAGAGTTAAAAAAACAAGGCAGAGATGTTGATGAGGTTAATAATGATAAAAATAGAAAAGCGGTTAGCATTGTTGGTTTTGAAAAAACAGATTATGATAAAAACTTAAAGATAGAAAAACAAGATGATGGCAAAGTTTTAGCTAAGGTTGATGAGCTAAAATCTAATACAGAAATTCAACTTAATAATGTATTATATGATGATAATGATTATTATCTACATGTTGGTTCTTATATTTCTATGGATAATGGAGATAAGGACTGGAAAAAGGTAACTAAAAAATATGGATTAAATCCAGATAAATATATTTATCAAAGAGTAAAAGTTAAAGGTGTTACCTATGCAAGACTCCCTGCTTTTGGTAACGGTAATGAGTTGAAAGAGGCTTGTTATAAAATGAAAAGAAATAAGGTGTTTTGTCACTTATATGATGAAAATTTAAAAAGAGTGAGATAGGTAGATGTTTGCAGATTTATTAGATTATATATTACTTCCAATTAGAAAATTAGGGAAAGCTTTTTTAAGGTTTTTAATGAAAACTGGTGAGCTTTCAATCTTTACTTATAAGGCTGTTTCAAGTTGTTTTAGAGCTCCTTTTTATTTTAAGTTATTGGTAAGGCAAATGGTAGAAATTGGTTTTTATTCTTTGCCTGTTGTGGGGCTTACTACAATTTTTGCTGGGATGGTTTTGGCCTTACAATCTTATTCTGGGTTTTCAAGATTTGGTGCCGAGAGTGCAGTTGCATCAGTAGTGGTAATCTCTATTACTAGAGAGTTAGGACCTGTTTTGGCAGGGCTTATGGTTGCTGGTAGAATTGGTGCTTCAATGGCGGCTGAGCTTGGAACTATGAGGGTGACAGAGCAAGTTGATGCTCTTAGAACCCTA
>DHQH01000104.1:8140-16248 GCA_002410125.1 Alphaproteobacteria bacterium UBA5343 | reverse complement strand
AGAACCCTATCAACAAATCCATATAAATATTTGATTGTACCTAGAATATTGGCTGCGGTTTTAATGTTGCCTATCTTGGTGTTTATTGGGGATATTATTGGTGTTTATGGTGGTTATTTAGTTGGGGTTTATAAGCTCGGATTTAATCCTGCTAACTTTATTGCTAGCACATTTGAACATTTAGAATTTATGGATGTATTTTCTGGTCTTGTTAAGGCTGCTGTATTTGGATTTATAATTTCTCTTATGGGTTGTTATAATGGTTATAAATCAAAAGGTGGTGCTCAAGGTGTGGGTGCAGCAACTACTAATGCTGTTGTGTCGGCATCGATTTTGATTTTAACATTAAATTATGTGATTACTGAGCTATTTTTTGCCAAATAATTTTTAAGGATGATTTTAAGATGAATGCATTTTGGAGTAAGAAAGAAAAAGAAGTTGTAAAGATAAAGCTAAGAGATGTTCATAAGTCTTTTGGCGAAAAAATCGTTCTTGATGGTTTGGATTTGGATGTTAAAAGAGGCGAATCTTTAGTGGTCATTGGTGGATCTGGTACTGGTAAATCAGTATTGTTAAAATCAATACAAGGAATTTTGGTTCCAGAGGATGGTTCAATTGAAATTGATGGTGATGAAGTCGTAGGAAAATCAGCTAGAGAGTTAGAAAAATCTAATGAGAAAATTGGTATGCTGTTTCAAGGGGGAGCATTGTTCGATTCCCTAAAAGTTTGGGAAAATGTTGCTTTTGGTTTGTTAGAATCTAAAAAGATGAAAAAAGAAGAAGCAAGAATTGAAGCGATTAATGTATTAAATCAGGTTGGCTTATCTGCGGCGGTTGCTGATTTATCTCCGGCTGAGCTTTCTGGTGGTATGCAAAAAAGGGTTGGTTTAGCTAGAGCCATTGCAACAAAGCCAGAGATTATTTTCTTTGATGAGCCAACAACGGGACTTGATCCGATTATGGCGGATGTGATTAATGATTTGATTATTAAATGTGTGAAAGAAATTGGCGCAACAGCTCTAACTATTACTCATGATATGGCATCGGCTAGAAAAATTGCTGATAGAATTGCGATGCTTTATAAAGGTAAAATTATTTGGGTTGGAACAGTTAAAGAGATGGAAAAAACTGATAATCCATATGTGAGGCAGTTTATTGAAGGTAATGCGGAAGGTCCGATAGAATTTAGTTTTTAGGTGAAGTAAAAGTGGCTAAGAAAATAAGAGAATTTGTGTGTCAGAGTTGTGGTTCGGTTTATCCTAGATGGCAGGGTAAATGCGAGGCTTGTGGTGAGTGGAATACAATTGTTGAAGAGACACAACAAAGCTCTGACTTCACAACTATAAAAGGCAAGTCTAAGGGTAAAGAGATTGACTTTGTTTCACTTGATGGTGAATTGGAAAATAAAACCAGAATAAATACTCATAATAAAGAATTAAACCGTGTTTGTGGTGGTGGATTAGTTGAGGGATCTGTTATCTTAATCGGTGGAGATCCGGGGATTGGTAAATCTACTATTTTATTACAAGCGGTATCGCAAATTGCAGCTAAAAATGAAGAAAAAGAATGCTTTTATATTTCAGGTGAAGAATCTATTGAACAGGTTCGTTTAAGAGCAAAGAGACTTGGTTTAGAAAAATCTCCTGTTAATTTAGCATCAGCTACTAATGTGAAAGATATTATTGCAACATTAGAAAAGAACCGACAGTCGTCGGTCGTAATTATTGACTCAATTCAAACGATGTTTATTGAGAATATAGAATCTGCACCAGGAACAGTTTCGCAAGTTAGAGCTTGTGGTAATGAGTTAATTAAACTAGCCAAAAAACAAGGTTTTGTATTGTTTCTTGTTGGGCATATGACTAAACAAGGGGTGATTGCTGGTCCTCGAGTTTTGGAGCATATGGTTGATACGGTTTTATATTTTGAAGGTGATAGAGGGCATCAATTTAGGATTTTGCGAGCAGTTAAAAACCGTTTTGGGGCGACTGATGAAATTGGTGTTTTTGAAATGTGTGATAAGGGTTTGATAGAAGTTGAAAATCCGTCAGCATTATTTTTAGCAGAGAGGCGAGGTAATGTTTCTGGTTCTTGTGTGTTTGCTGGAATTGAAGGAAGTAGGCCTGTTTTAGTTGAAATTCAAGCTCTTGTTAGCTCTACAGATTATTCAGCACCAAAAAGGGCCGTTGTCGGTTGGGATGCGAATAGGCTATCAATGATTATTGCAGTTTTACAATCTCGATGTGATCTTAATCTTGGTGGGATGGATGTGTTTTTGAATGTAGCTGGTGGGCTTAAAATTTCAGAACCTGCGGCTGATTTGGCTGTGGCGGCAGCATTAATTTCATCTGTGCAAAATAAGCCAATGCCAGCTGATAAGGTGATATTTGGTGAGATTGGTTTGTCGGGTGAAGTAAGAGCTGTTGGGCAAAGTGATAATAGAATAAAAGAGGCGATGAAGCTTGGTTTTAAAGGAGCTATCATACCAAAGAATAAGAAGAATAAAAAAGATAAAAATATGTTTGAAATTGGAAATATTCAGGCATTAATAGATTGGTACAACCAGTTTTAATATAAAATGAAGCTACTTTATTATTATTTTTGCTAGTATTGTCGTTATAATTCGTTCAAAATGCTCCAGTATTACGAACAAATTTTGCCTAAATACGAGCAAAAATAATTAATAAATTATATCACATTTGATATGAAAACTGATTTAGGGATGTGTAACATGGAAGATTTTAATAATTTAGATATTGCGATAATGATTATAGTTGCTCTTTCAGCGGTGATAGCTTTATCAAGAGGGCTATTTAGAGAAATTTTATCAATAATTGGTTGGTTCTTATCAGCAGTAGTTGTGGTGTTTTTATTGCCATTTGTAAGACCTTTTGCTAATGCTTATATATCAAATCCAACAGCGGCTGATATTGCCGCATCAATTGTTATATTGATTGTTTTTGTTGTTATCTGGGTTATTTTTTCTTGCTTTGTTACTCATAAAATCAGAGGGACTAAACTTGGAATATGGGATAGAGGTCTTGGCTTTATCTTTGGAGCGGTGAGAGCTATTTTGCTCGTGGTGCTGGCTTATATCTTTATTAACTGGCTTATACCAAAAGATAATCAAGTGGATTTGATTGCAAAATCTAAATGTTTGAATATGGTGGCACCAATTGCGGCAAGTGTTGAGGGTTTGATTCCAGAAGAAATGATGAAAGATCTAAAAGAGCGAGCAAAGGTGCAGAGTGTGAAATCTATGGAGCAAAAGAAAAAAGAAGAAGCTGTAAAGAGTCTGTTTGAGCAATTATCTCAACCAAAAACAGAAGCTGACCAAAAAATGGAAGAGGTTGAAGAAGATTTGGAAGAGGTAGTTGAAGAGTTTGAGGGGTATAAAGAGGGGCAGCGAGATGATCTTAATAGGTTGATAGATGCTACAGAGTAATGTTAGTACTTAGATAACAAAAAAAGCGGGGGATTTAATCCTCCGCTTTTTTATGTTGGGAAGAGTTTTTATTACTCTTCTTGTGTTTCTTCTTTGTCAACTATTATTATAGTTGCTTTTGCATCTTCTGGCTCCGGTCTTTGAGCTTCTTCTTCAAAGGTGTCGTGCATCATAGCAAACATCATTTCATTTACCATACCCATGAATGGAGGGATATTTGTTTGGATTACGGTTTCGTATTTCATTATGTATTTCACTCTTCTTGTGAAGAGGAATGTTAATGATAATACATAGGGCCATATAGTAAGGGTGAGAGTGTCTCTTATATTTTCGTATTTTGCATACTGCTTATAGATGGGCATGCTCTTACGAGTTTCATATAAGAGTTTTTTAAACTCTTTTTCGAAGTTTTTGGCAGTGAAAAACTCTGGTTTTTGAGTTTTTGCAATTTTTGCCATAGCTTCGGTATTTGCCTGATCATAGGCAATGTTACTTTTAAAGAGGCAAAAGACCTCAACAAAAGCGGTCGTAATTACGAGCAGGACTATTATAGCCACTAGTCTCGTGAAAAGTTTTTGTGTCATAAGTAATATTTAAGATTAATAATTTCGTTTTATCGGTATGGAGTATAGTTTTTAACGAAATTTTGTCAAGTGTTTCTTTGGTTATATGTTCTGGATCCCCGAGCTATTCCTGCAAGCAGGGCTCGAGGATGACACCACATTAAAGGGGGGGATTTATCCAAATTGTTCTGGGGTGTGGTCAGCAGTTTGTAAATTATCAAATTGAGTGAACTCACCATTAAAGTATAGTTCTACACTACCTGTTGGACCATGTCTTTGTTTCTCGATAATTACTTCACCAACGAATTCTTTTTCTCTCCATCTTTTTTCCCATTCTTCTAATCTCATTTGATATTTTTCTGGGGTTTCAGAAGCTCTTGGTTGTGGCTCAGCATTTTTTAAATAATAGCTCTCACGATATACGAACATCACAATATCAGCATCCTGCTCGATAGATCCAGATTCCCTTAAGTCAGATAGCATAGGTCTTTTATCTTCTCTGGCTTCTACTGAACGGCTTAGCTGAGATAGGGCGATTACTGGTACATTTAATTCTTTAGCAAGCATTTTTAAGCCCCTTGAAATTTCAGAAACTTCTTGCACACGGTTACCATCGGATCTTTTGGAGCCAGAGCCTTCAATTAGCTGGATATAGTCGATAATTACACAGCCTAAGCCTTTATTTCTTTTTAATCTTCTGCATCTTGTTCTAATAGCGGCAACGGTTAGACCTGGTGTGTCATCTATATATAGAGGAATTGTTTCTAATTCTCTAACAGCAGCGGCAAGTCTGGTAAATTCAGTTGCTTCTAAATTACCTGTTCTCATTTTGTGGGAACCAATTTGAGTTTGGGTTGAGAGAATCCTTGTGGCAAGCTGGTCAGCTGACATTTCTAAGGAGAAGAATGCAACCCCTTTATCTTTTGGGTTAGCATCTTCATCTCTGGCCAAAATATCAGCAACATTAAAAGCTATATTAGTTGCAAGGGCTGTCTTACCCATAGCAGGACGACCAGCCAGAATTAATAGGTCGGATTTGTTAAGTCCACCTAATTTGCTATCCAGTCCGATTAGTCCGGTTGATACACCAGAAATATTGCCGTCTTTTTGATAAGCATGTTCTATATTTTGTAGTGATGAGGTAAGAGCAGTTGCAAAATCTTGTGGTCCACCAGTTGTTTCATTTTCATTGGCGATTTCAAATAAAGTTTTTTCAGCTTTCTCAATTTGGTCAAAAGCATTGGATTCTAAATCATCAATACAGGCATCATTTACTACATCATAACCAATAGAGATTAATTGTCTTCTTACATATTTATCTTGGATTATTTGTCCGTAATATTCTGCATTAATGGCAGGGGAAGATTTTTCAGTTAACTCGAACAGATATTTATGTCCGCCGATTTCTTCTAATTCTCCTGATTGAGTGAAATAGTCTTTTAGAGTGATTGGGTCAGCTACATGACCTCGGTTGATTAATTTACCGCAAACAGCATAAATTTTACCATGAATCGAATCGGCAAAATGATGATCTTTTAGAAATTCGGAGGTTTTTTCGAAGGTTTTATTATTGATTAAAATTGCACCGATTAATGCTTGTTCTGCATCAATATTTTGAGGTAATTCAATCTTTTTTTCTGCGATATCTTTTTCTTGTTCATTCGCCATTTTTTTATACTCCGATTTATATTGTGTTATGAGTCTTATAAATGGAAAATGATAATAAGTTTACTTATTTTGACTCGGGGTTGTGAGTCTTGGGGATAAAATAAAAGCCCCCTAAGATAGGAGGCTTTTATAAACAATAACTTTAGATATTATTCTTCTGTTTTTGTTTCTTCTTCAGCTTTAGCTTCAACTGCAGGAGCTTCTGATTCTGTAACTTCTTCTTTTAAGTTTTGGAAGTCGTCTTCAGATCTTGCAATGTTAATTTTAACAGTTTGTGCAACATCTGGATGTAATGAAATTTTTACATCATAAGAACCTAAAGTTTTGATTGAGTTTTCAAGAACGATTTGTTTTCTTGCAACTTCAAAACCTGCTAATGAAATTTCTTTTTGAAGATCTCTGATTGTAACTGATCCGTATAACTGACCTGTTTCAGCAGCTTGGCGAACCATAGAGATTGAAAGACCTTTCATTTTTTCAGCTAATTTATCAGCTTCTGATTTGTGTTTTAAGTTTTTAGCTTCAAGTTGAGCTTTTTGAGCTTCAAAGTAAGCTAAATTTGCTTTTGTAGAACGAATAGCTTTTTTGGTTGGTAAAAGATAGTTTCTTGCATAGCCGTCTTTAACTTTTACTACATCACCCATAAATCCTAGCTTTTCAACTCGCTCTAGAAGAATTATTTCCATTATTTTTTCTCCTTAATAAACTTTTTTGAACTGATATTTGAATTTGATAAAATATAATCAAAAATACCAAGTCCACTTAAGAATAATATTGCCATATATCCTGAAAATGTAAGTATGATATAAAAAATAGTCAAAATTAGTCTTGGGAATTTTGTTCTTTTTACATTTTGATGTATAACATTGAGCCCTATAAAAAATAGAGGGGTTAACATTATAAATCCTGCATTTCTTGCGATATAGCTAATATCTTCATTATTAATTAAACTGATTAAACCGATTATTGCTACTAAACCTAAGCTCCATTTAGGGATGTTTAAGTTAATAAAATTAACATCTTCTCTTATGGATTTTGAGTGTTTTTTAGCTATCCAATTAGCGGTAAAAGCAGAGAGTATAATTCTTGCCATTATTGATATGCCAATTGAGAATGGAAGTAGAGGTAGGATGTTTTCAAAAACAAGTTTTGCTGTTTTTTGATTTTCCTTAGGGAATTTCAAAATTGCATTATCTAAATAAGTTTGCAGACTCCCTATTATTGAAAGTTCAGGATTGGTTGATAATAAATAACCAATCTTTGAAAATAATAGAGCTACAAGTAAAGATACAAATAATGATAGTCCTGTTAGGATATATCCAATTTCTAACCATTTATTATTTCTTTTATCTTTTGCTAAAAACAAAATAGATAAAAGTAATGATGGTAAGCTATCCATTATTAAAAAACCAACAGACAAAGATAATGATTTGAAAGATAACGTAATAACCCCTGTGATTACAGCAATAAGTATTGGGTAAAATCCAGCAGTTATTCCTAGATATATAAGTGGTAGAGGTGAAAAATACATTGCTATTGTTGCCATAACATTTCCTGTTGGAATTGAGGCAAATAAAATAGCAGAAATTAGACCTCCTAATATATATATAGGAAAATTTCTTAATTCATTACTTTGTTTTAGGTTAATAGCCATAATTTAATCGCTTTTGTTAAATCTTATTCTGATACATAAGGTATTAGAGCAAGATAACGAGCTCGTTTGATTGCTGTAGACAATTCTCTTTGCTTCTTCGTAGATACAGCAGTAATACGACTAGGGATGATTTTACCTCTTTCAGAAATAAATCTTTGAAGTAATTTTACATCTTTATAATCGATTACTTGTGCATTTTCACCAGAAAAAGGACAAGATTTTCTTCTACGGAAAAAGTTTTGTTTTTTCATCATATCTCTTACTCCTTATCTTCTTTTGATTCAGAATTAACAGCCAAAATTGATGGTTCTTCACTGATTGCATCAATTTTTAGAGTTAAATAACGAAGCACATCTTCGTTAATTCTCATTTTTCTTTCATATTCTGAAATAGCTGCTGCTGGAGCATCAATATTGAAAAGAACATAATGACCTTTTCTATTTTTTTTGATACGATAAGCTAGGTTTCTAAGTCCCCAGTTCTCTGTTTTTACAATTTTACCACCTTTTTCAGTAAGAATAGAATCTAAATTAGAAATCAATTCTTTTACTTTTGAAGATGACAAATCTTGACGCGCGATAATCACGCTTTCATATAATGCCATATTTTTTCTCCTTATGGATTATCTCAAAAATGACACTAAATAATAGTGTCAAATCATAGCTAACACCGTTTGTCAGCAAGGAGTTTATTTTATAACGGTTCGCTTGTTATATCATAATGTGCTGGAGAGTCAATAGTTTATTGTTTTTGAAAGTGTTGGGGTATTGGTTTATAG
>DHQH01000104.1:0-7958 GCA_002410125.1 Alphaproteobacteria bacterium UBA5343 | reverse complement strand
TATAGGGTGATCTAATGTTTAAATTTATCCTTCATATATAATAATGAGTTGGAAAATAGATGGACTTGACAAATTTATATTTTGCTTTATTTCTTATCTATAATATTAATAACTCTAAAAGTGAGGTATAATGAGCAAAGCATTTGTATTCCCTGGTCAGGGGTCTCAATTTGTTGGTATGGGCAAGGAAATTGCCGATAATTTTCAAGTAGCTAAAGAAGTTTTTGAAGAAGTAAATGATGCAATATCATTTGATCTTTTTAAAGTTATGGTTGATGGTCCTGTTGAAGCGTTAAATATGACAGAAAATACTCAACCAGCTCTTATGGCGATGTCACAAGCAGTTCTAAAAGTAATTGAAAAAGAATCAGGTAAAACACTCCCAGATATGGTAAGTTTTGTTGCTGGTCATTCTCTTGGTGAATATTCTGCTCTTTGTGCTGCTGGTGTTTTCACACTTTCTGATACAGCAAAACTATTAAAAACTAGAGGTCAAGCTATGCAAAAAGCTGTGCCTGTTGGTGTTGGTGGTATGGCTGCTGTAATCGGTGTGAATTTTGATAAAGCTATGGAAATTGCAGCGGAAGCTGAAAAGCAAACAAGTAAAACATGTGTGGCAGCAAATGATAATGCTGATGGGCAAATAGTTTTAAGTGGTAATATGGAAGCAATTGATAAAGTTGTTGAAATTGCATCAGAGTTTGGAGCTAAAAGATGTGTGAAACTTCCTGTTTCTGCACCATTTCACAGTCCATTAATGGGTCCAGCTGCAGAAGTAATGAAGGAAGCTCTTGCAAATGTAAATATGAGTAAGCCTGTTGTTCCTTTAATTGCTAATGTGTTAGCTGAATCTACAACAGATGAAAATCTAATTAGAGAAAAATTAGTTGAACAAATTTGTGGTTCTGTTAGATGGCGCGAATCAGTTCAATATATGAATTCAAAAGGAGTTGATACTCTAGTTGAGATTGGTGCTGGTAAAGTTTTATCAGGACTAACCAGAAGAATCGAAAAATCAATGATTTCTATATCAGTAGGTGATGTAGAACAAATTAAAAACTTTATTAAATAATGGAGAAAAATATGTTTAAATTAGATGGTAAAACAGTTCTTGTAACAGGTGCTGCAGGTGGTATAGGCGATAAAATCGCAAGAACTTTACATGCTCAAGGTGCAACAGTTGGCTTAACAGATATGAGAAAAGAACCAATGGAAGCATTAGCTAAAGAATTGGGAACAAGAGTTCATGTTTTCACAGCAAATTTAACAAATTCTGATGAAGTTGCAGGTCTTGTTAAAGAAGCAGAAGCAGCAATGGGTTCAATTGATATCTTAGTTAATAATGCTGGTCTTACTCGTGATGGTTTATTTATGAGAATGTCTGACGAAGATTGGCAATTAGTTCTAGATGTAAATCTAACAGCAGGTTTCAAATTAGCAAAAGCTGCTCTTCGTGGTATGATGAAAAGAAGATTTGGTAGAATTATTGGTATTGCATCTATCGTTGGTGTAACAGGTAACCCAGGTCAAGCAAACTATTCTGCGTCAAAAGCTGGTATGATAGGTATGACTAAATGTTTAGCTGCTGAAGTTGCAACAAGAGGTGTAACCGCAAACTGTATTGCACCAGGTTTCATCAGAACCCCAATGACAGATGTTCTAACAGATGAACAAAAAGCAAATCTAACAAGAAATATTCCAGCGGCAAAATTAGGTGAAGCTCAAGATATCGCAAATTGTGTTGCATTTTTAGCATCTGAGGAAGCTGAGTATATGACAGGACAGACTTTACATATTAATGGTGGTATGGCAATGATTTAATAAATCTTTGTCTTTTTGATGAAATCACATCAAATTTGCGACTAGCCCTAAATTCATGTACTTTCTTTATTGTACACTAGAATTTAGGGCTTTCTTAATTTAATGCACCTTCATCAAAAATCCTTCAGATTTGGAGATTCTATGAGTAGTTTTGTTGTCGATTACTTTGCTCAAGTACTGGTGTTTGTACTAGTCGCAAACAATCTCTTAAAATTTGACCCGCATAATATATCTTAAATATGAAAAATAAAAAGAAGCTCTGGTAATTTTCCTAGGGCTTCTTTTTTTTATGGTTTAAATATGCTTTTTTCTGTATGGGAGTTGATAATATTTCATTAAATACTAAATTATTTGTGGTGTATGTATATTTTTTTGCAAGTTTATTATGCTTCGAAATCCCGCTATTTGCTT
Source organism: Alphaproteobacteria bacterium UBA5343 (assembly GCA_002410125.1). Classification (GTDB taxonomy): domain Bacteria; phylum Pseudomonadota; class Alphaproteobacteria; order RF32; family UBA5343; genus UBA5343. The sequence goes on along the minus strand of DHQH01000104.1, from coordinate 5,726 downwards.
GATTTTGTGAGTAAGATTACTGATAAGGCTTGCAATTATTTTATAGATAGAGTAGTTTTTTATTGGCATTTGAAAAAAACTATGTTAGTAAAGGTGCCAGTGTTAGAAAAATACACTATTTTATTAATAAACAAAAGAGGTCTTAATAATGAGCGAAGTAGCAGAAAAAGTAAAAAAAATCGTTGCTGAACATTTAGGTGTTGAAGAAGCTAAAGTTGCTGAAAACTCAAGTTTCATCGATGATTTAGGTGCTGATAGTTTAGATACTGTTGAATTGGTTATGGCATTTGAAGAAGAATTTGGTTGTGAAATCCCTGATGAATCAGCTGAAAAAATCTTAACAGTTAAAGATGCTATTGACTTTATTTCAGCTAATGCTTAATTGTTGATACAAGGTTTCATACACTCGCCTATTTGGCGAGTGTTTTACCTATGTATAATATATATAAATAAATTTATGAGGTCTTAAATGAGAAGAGTTGTAATAACTGGTATGGGTATCGTTTCTCCACTTGGTAGAGGTGTTAAACATAACTGGGAGCAAATTATTAATGGTAAGTCAGGTGTTAATAAGCTAGAGGGTTTTGATACAGAAAATTTAGCAGTTAAGATTGGTGGGCAAGTACCATATGGAACTGATGAAGATTGGCAGTTTGATCCTGATAGTGTTATGTCTCCAAAAGAACAAAAAAGAGTTGATAAATTTATTCTTTATGGTTTGGCTGCGGCTATGGATGCTGTTGAAGATTCTGGCTGGAAGCCTGAAGACGATGAAAGTAAAAACAGAACTGGTGTTATGATTGGTTCTGGTATTGGTGGTCTTGGTTCAATCCATACTAATGCTACTACAATTGATACAGCTGGTCCTAATAGAATTTCACCTTTTTTCATTCCATCTTGTTTAATCAATTTGGTTTCTGGTCATGTTTCTATTAAATATGGTTTTAGAGGTCCAAATCACTCTGTAGTTACTGCTTGTTCTACTGGTACTCACGCAATTGGTGATGCAGCTAGAATGGTAATGCTTGGTGATGCAGATGTGATGGTCGCTGGTGGTGCAGAAGCAGCTTGTAATCCGTTAGGACTTACAGGTTTTGCTAGAGCAAAAGCAGTTACAACATCATTTAATGATAATCCTGAAGCTGGTTCTCGTCCTTGGGACAAAGATAGAAGTGGCTTTGTTATGGGTGAAGGTTCTGGTATTGTTGTTTTAGAAGAATATGAACATGCTAAAGCTCGTGGTGCTAAAATTTATGCAGAAGTTGTCGGTTATGGTATGTCTGGTGATGGTTATCATATTACAGCTCCGGCAAGCGATGGTAATGGTGCAAGACGTGCAATGGAAGCTGCATTAAAATGGGGTGATATTGATAAAGAAAAAGTTGATTATATCAATGCTCATGGTACTTCTACTCCACTTGGTGATGTGATTGAAGCTAAAGCAGTTAGTGATTTGTTTGGAGATCACGCTAAAGAACTTTCAATGTCTTCTACGAAATCTGCTATTGGTCATTTACTTGGTGCTGCTGGTGCAGTTGAAGCTATTTATACAGCGATGGCTGTTAAAGAACAAATGGCACCTCCAACACTTAACCTAGATAATATAGAAGAATCTTGTGAAGGTTTTGATTTAGTGCCTAATAAAGGTAAGAAAAGAGAAATTAGATATGCTATGTCAAACTCATTTGGGTTTGGTGGTACTAACTCTTCAATTATTCTTAAAAAAGTTGAAGATTAATTATTGTTATTTTTGATGATTTTGTCGTTGATTATTATACGAATTGCTAACCTAAAACTCATCAAAAAAAACTAATAATTATATGTCTGGTATGAGGTATAAATATTGTGAAAAAACTATCTATTATATTTTGGGTGTTAACCTCATTTATAATAGGTGGTTTTTTTTATTTTAACTATCTTATATCAATTCCGGGTCCTTTTAGTGAAAATAAATTAGTTGTAGTTCCAAAAGGGGCTAGCGTTGTTAGAACAGCTTATGTTTTAAAATCCGAATCAATAATTGATAATCCAATAATATTTAGAATTTTAGCTAAGATAAAAGCTCAAGATACAAAACTACATGCAGGGGAGTTTGAGTTTCCTGCAGGTGCTAGTGTGGCCAAAGTATTAGAAATAATAGTTAGTGGTAAGACTTATCAAAGACAGCTTACAATTGCTGAAGGGTTAACTGTTAAGCAAATATTTGAGAAAATAAATGAAATAGAAGTTTTGACAGGTGAGATAAGTTTAAAAGTAAAAGATGGAGAACTGCTTCCTGATACTTACAACTATTCTAAAAATGATAGTAAGGATAGTCTTGTTTTAAGAATGAGAGAATCGATGACAAAAGCAATTGATGAGTTATGGGAAACAAGGCAAGATGGGCTCCCAATTAAGAATAAAGAACAAGCGATTATTTTGGCTTCAATTATTGAGAGAGAAACAGGGATTGATGGTGAGAGAGGTAAAGTCTCATCAGTATTTGTAAATCGTCTTAGAAAGGGCATGAGGTTGCAAACAGATCCAACAGTTATTTATGCTATGTCTAATGGTTATGGAGAGATAAATCGTAAGCTTTATACTAATGATTTAAAAATAGATAGCCCTTATAATACTTATAAAAATTATGGATTGCCGATAGGGGCTATTTCTAATCCAGGGATAGAATCTATAATGGCTGCTCTTAACCCTGAGGATACAGATTATCTTTATTTTGTAGCTAATGGTACGGGTGGACATAGTTTTTCTAAAACTCTAAGAGAGCATAATAATAGGGTTATAGAGTGGAAGAGGTTTAAGAAATCTCAAAAATAATTACCATATATTAATGGAATACTTGAATAATTGACATTGTTAATTATTTAATGTTATCATATGGTTAGTTTAATTTAAAAGAATGATTTGATAAATGATTGCTTATAGTAAAGATAATTTGGGAAGCAAAGTGATTGGGTTTGCCGCGAATCCAAAGGAATCGTCTATGAAAAATCAAAATAATGAACTGGTTAATAATTTTGAGGAAATGTCAGATAAGATCTATAAATTCGCCAATGATATAGTTAAGGTGAATTTTGACGGTTCTATGGAGGATTATCAGATATTACAGAAATCTCAAAAAGCGGTGAGGATTGCATTTAAAGAATTATTTGATAAGAATGTTTTTGACCATCGTTTAGAAGATAAAAAGATAGTGAAGATAATTAAAAATATTGAGAAATATGCGATTGAAGGAAAATTTAATAAAGAAAAAACTAGTCTTTCATATACAGATATAGATGACATTACTAATGTGATTGACGAGACTAATTTTATAGGTCTTAAATATAATGAGAAATTTAATAGAGCTGTGTTTTTAACTAATAGAAGTTTTTATTCTGTATATCAAGCCAAGAAAGCAATGCAGATGGTTGCTAAAAAGAAAAGAGGAGGCTGATCTTTTAGTATCTAGGTCTTGATATGCTATCTTTACACCAATCATATTGGTGATCAATATATATTTGAGCAAGATTGTTTTCTAATAATGTTTCAGCTAGACTTTTACCATCTACATATACATCAGCGACGTGTCTGCCATGATAATATCCTTTAGAGATATTTTTTAAGATTATTTCCCTGCCTTTTAGATATTTGATTACAAATTTTTTAGCCTTTTTTGCGAGGTCTCTTTCATATTTGCAATCTCCTCTTATTTCGGGAGTGTCAATTCCTCTTACTCTAATTTTTGTAACTATTTCTTTATTTTTAATGGTGGTTTTTGCTCTGAAGGTATCCCCATCAAGTACCCACATAAGTTTAGCAGGAGATTCGTCGGTTAGGATTACATCGATGAATTTGGCTCCAGAGAGGAATATGCAAATTAGTATGAGGGTGATGTATTTCATATCATTTTTTCTTATCAGGGACTCTTTTAAGTATAGCATCTGAGATGAAACTTGGAAGAGTAGAAATGAAATATAAAAGGAATCGCATTTGCCATGGGAAAGCGATTATTCCTTTGTTTTTTTCTAAGCCTTTAATAATGATATTTGCAGCCTTATCAGCCTCCATAAAAAATGGCATGATGTGTTCGTTTTCGTCGGTTATTCTTGATCTGACAAATCCTGGGCAGATGGTTGATACCTTTATACCGAATCTTGATAATTGTCCTCTAAGAGCTTTTCCTAAGGCTTTAACACATGCTTTAGATGCAGAGTAAGCTGGGGCAGATGGAAGACCATTATAGCCAGCTAGAGAACTGGTGATTGCGATTTGCCCTTCACCTTTGGCTTTGAATAATTCAATAGCAGGGTATATGGTGTGTAATACCCCATAGATATTAGTATCAAAAATTCTGATTGTTTGTTCAATAGCTTCATGCCCTTTGTTACTACCACCTGATATACCAGCATTTGCGATTACTAAATCTAATTCTTGTTCTTTGTTGCAATCTAAGATCCAATTTTTAGTTTCGGCTTTATTATTCACATTAATGATTGTAGCTTTGACAGTTGTTCCTTTTTCTTCACATCTTTTTATAATGTCGTTTAATCTTCCTTGGTTTCTGCCACATAAGAAAAGTGTGGTGTTTTTATTTGCATATTTAAGGGCTAAAGCCTCACCAATACCAGAAGAAGCACCAGTAATTAGGATTGATGTTGGTTTTTTCACAGAATTAACCTTTTTGTTTATAAATTTTCAATGATTTGTTATTATGTTTTATATCATATTTTAAAAGAAGATTAAAGGAGATTTATTTTGGTAGCTAATAAGATATCTAGTATGACAGGTTTTTCTAGAAGTAAGGCAAGTTTTGAAACTAAGGACTGTTTATTTTCTTGGGAATGGGAAATAAAGACGGTTAATGGTAAGGGTTTAGATGTTAGATCTAAATTACCAAATAATATTGATAATCTTAGTTTAGAGTTAAAGAAGATTTTAGAAAAATATTTGAAAAGAAGTTCTGTTTCAATATTTATAAATTTTGATAAAGATAGTCAAAATAGTCAGGTTAAGGTTAATGATGCTTTATTAGAATCGCTTACTAAAAAAGCTATAGAGTGGAAAAATAAATATAAAGGAGATGTTGAAAAAGTTTCAATTGGTGATCTCTTTAATGTTAGAGGAGTGCTTGAATTAGAATCTTCAGAATTAGATGAAAAAGATGAGAAAAAGCTCGGAAAAGAATTATTAAAATCTTTTGAAATAGCAGTTAAGTCTCTAAAAGAATCGAGAGTTTCAGAAGGGACTAAAATGAGGGATGTGTTAGAAGAACATCTTTCAAAAATAGAAAAATTAGTTACGCAAGTAAAAGTGTCTCCAGCACTAAAACAAGAAGAATTAAAGAAAAGAATGAGAGAACAAGTATCACAAATATTAGAGGGGGGTTTATCAGAAGAGAGACTTTATCAAGAAGTTTCTATTTTGGCAGTGAAGGCAGATATAAATGAAGAGATTGATAGATTACTTGCTCATGTGAAAACTGCTAGAGAATTGTTGAAAACGGGAGGAGTAGTTGGTAGAAAATTAGACTTTCTATGTCAGGAGTTTAACCGAGAGGCTAATACTTTATGCTCAAAATCAATAGATATGGAAATTACAAAAATGGGTATGGAATTAAAGGCTGTTATTGATGCAGTTAGAGAACAAAGTTTAAATATTGAATAGGAGATTTGTTAATGAGTCATATTGGTGAAGTAATGGGTAAAGTTAGACGTGGTGTGATGCTTATTAATAAATGTATCTACTTC
>DHQH01000094.1 GCA_002410125.1 Alphaproteobacteria bacterium UBA5343 | reverse complement strand
GGTACGAGGGTTATGCTATCGTCTTTTGCAAGCTTTTTAGACCAGTCTTTTAATACTTCAACTGTTTTTGATTTTGGGTGACCAATCGCAATCGCAAAGCCTGTTCTTTTAGCAATCTTGATTGCTTGTTTTAGTTGTTTGGTGATATATTTTTCATTATTCATATTATCTAAGAACACATGTCTAATCGCATGAGGGATTTCATATTTAAGGGCTAATGCTTCCCCTACTGATCTTTGTGATGTTTTTGAATCTAAGAAAAAGATATTATGTTTTTTAATAGTCTTCATAACTTGTTCCATACATCTCTCATCTGTAGTGAATTTGCTGCCCATATGATTATTAATACCCTTAATTCCGTTAGCCTTTGCAAGTAAACCTTCTAAATGCTTATCAATCTCTTTATCACTCATTGATGTATAAAGAGCTCCATCGCCTGGATTATATTTGCTATTTTTTGGCTCCATCGGAATGTGGAGCATTATTTCATGCCCTGCATCTTTTGCTTTTTTAATCTGTGATTTTAATCTGCCAGCATAAGTTAAGAATGATGAAGTAAGCGGAGCCTTAATATCTGACATATCAGAAGTTCTACTACGATTAATCCCCATATCATCAATCACTATTGCTAACATTGGGGTATCAGCTTTTGGAGTTATTTTTGGCTTGGTTACAATGTTTTTAATAATATCAATCTTTTTATTAATTGGTTTTGTAACTATGTCTATGCTTTTGTTAAGGCTCGATAATTTGATTTCTTCTGCCTTTGGGACTTCTTGCATAAGTTCTTTTAATGGGTGGCTCGTATCAACAGGAGTTAGTTGTTGTTCTTTCTTATCACCCCATAATACATATTCGCTGATTTTCTCGTCTAATTTTATTCTTTTATTGGAATCGTCAATTTTAGAAATTAACTGCTCACCCCAAACATCTAAAGGTAATGGTTCTTCATAGTGAGGATATTGATCATCGTGATGAGTTGCTGATTCCTCTTCGGCTGTATGATGTAATATCTCTTCTTGTTCAACCAAGTCTATAGCATTTACTTCTTCAAGTTCTAATGCTATCTCTTGGGATGATTGTTCTACTAAATCAACAGCTTTTATTGGTGCTGGCTCATAGCTAATTCTTGAAGTATAGATTTTTGCTTGGGAACTAATAAGGTACAAACCAAAGACGATGATTGGAACTAGTAAAAAGACTGCACAAGTTCTAACAAACTTTCTGAAGTTGATAATTTTTGCAACTTTCTTCTTACGTTTTTTAAGAGCTTTTCTGATATTTTTAAGAGCTTGCTTACCCCTCTCCCTTTTTTTAGGAAGTGGAGAAAACATATCAGTTCCTTTTGCTCTGATTTTTGATTTCTTGAAATTTATCAAAGTGACCTCTTTTGCTAGTTCTATTTCATTTTTATAACAAATGAGTTTTTATGAAAAGAGCAATGTTGGGTTATCCCATAAATAATAATGACTAGATTGCCACGGGCTAAAGCCCTCGCAATGACGGAGGAAGAGAGGACTAGATTGCCACGGGCTAAAGCCCTCGCAATGACGATGCTAAGAAAAATGCCGGCTAAAATAACCGGCACTCTCATTATGATATTATCTATCTCTTTATCCCTTTGGGCGAAGAGTTGGGAATGCTATCACATCTCTGATAGTTGCGGAGTTTGTTAAAATGATAGCTAGTCTATCAATACCCATTCCAAGTCCACCTGATGGAGGGAAACCATGCTCAAGAGCATCAATGAAACTTTCATCAAACATTTGAGCCTCATCATCGCCTTTTTCTCTAGCATCGGCTTGAGAGTTAAATCTTTCAACTTGCTCTAATGGATTTGATAATTCAGAATAAGCACAACCAAGCTCCATACCTGCGATATAAGTATCGAAATGTTCTACCAATCTGTCATTGTCTCTGTGAGTTTTTGCCAAAGGAGAAATATCTTTTGGTAAATCCATAACATGAATTGGTTGAATTAGGTTATGTTCTACTTTTTCATCAAATACTTCTTGAACTACTTGCCCCCAATTGCAATCCTCATCAACATGAACATCTACAGATTTTGCCATTGCAATTGCTTCTTTTGCATCTTTGGCTTCTAATAAATCAATATTTACATATTCTTTAATTAAATCAATCATTGATTTTTTAGGGAATGGTTTTGATAAGTCTAGTTTATGCTCACCAAATTCTATAATTTCTGAACCTGTTACTTTTTTAGCTGCATATCTAATCATATCAGACATTAAATCTGCCATATCATTATAATCTGCATAGGCTTGGTAAACTTCTAGAGCGGTGAATTCTGGATTATGAGATTTATCAATACCCTCATTTCTAAAGTTTCTACCAATTTCAAACACTTTATCAATTCCACCAATGATTAATTTTTTAAGATATAGCTCTGGTGCAACTCTTAGGAATAAATCCATATCTAAAGTATTGTGGTGAGTGATGAATGGTTTTGCATTAGCTCCACCCATAATTGGATGTAAGATTGGAGTTTCAACTTCTAAAAATGTTTTTTCTTCTAAGCATCGTCTAATCGCTGATACGATTTCACATCTTTTTATAAATGTTTCACGGCTATCTTTATTGATGATAAAATCTACATATCTTTGACGGTATCTTGCTTCTACATCTGTAAGACCGTGAAATTTTTCAGGAAGTGGTTGTAGAGATTTTGCAATGATTGAGACTTCTTGAGCTGCGATTGATAATTCACCTCTACCTGTTCTTCTTACAATACCTGTAATTCCAACCATATCACCTAAGTCTGCTAATTTTACTTGCTTTAACTGTTCTTTAGATAAGTGTTTCTTGTGGCAGAAGATTTGAATCTTATCAGTTGAATCATGCATATCAATAAACATACCATTGTTTCTAATCGCCATAGCACGACCTGCAACAGTTACTATATCTTCGGTTTCTGTATCATTTTCTAAGTCTTTATACTTATCTTGTAAGTCTTTGGCATAGTGAGTTGGCTTGAAACAATATGGGTATGGATTAACACCCATTTCTAATAATTCGTTATATTTTTTTAATCTTGATTCTCTATGAATACCATTGTTTTCGGTATTTTGTTCTGCCATTTTTCTAATCCTTTAATTTGTGTTTATTTAACCCGTAATTTAATAATGTAAAATGGTGAAAAAAGCAATAAAAAACTGTTTAGATGTGATTTTTAGGTTTGGATGTTAGAAAAAATCAAAGAAAATTCTCTTTTTGTTCTTGACTTTTACCAAGAACTAAAATAGAACAGAGGTATGACATTTTTATATTAAGGAGTTTTTACTATGCTTACTAAGAAACAATATCAATTACTGAAATTTATTGATAAAAGACTAAAAGAAACAGCTATTTGCCCATCTTTTGATGAGATGAAAGATGCGGTTGGTCTTAAATCTAAGTCTGGTATTCATAGATTAATATCTGCATTAGAAGAGCGAGGATTTATTAAAAAGCTTCCTCACCGTGCTAGAGCCTTAGAAGTGATAAAGGTGCCAAAGATAAAAAAGTTTGATGCTGAGGCAGCTGAAAAACAAGCTAGTGCTGCCCCTATTCCTGCTAATAGTAATGATATTGTGGAGCTACCACTTTATGGAAAGATTGCTGCTGGAACTCCAATTGAAGCGATTGCTAATGAAAATGATAGAGTGAAAATTCCAGCTGATTTTGCATCTGCTAGTGGAAAGCTATATGCACTTACGATTGATGGGGATTCTATGATTGAGGCTGGGATTAATGATGGTGATACTGTTGTTATTCAAGAATGCCAAACTGCGAGAAATGGTGATATTGTCGTTGCATTAATAGATGATCAAGAAGCAACATTGAAAGAATATAGACAAGTTGGTAGTGAAATTCACCTTATCCCTCACAATCCATCACATGAAACAAGAGTGATGAGCAAGGGTAATTTGAAGATTCAAGGGAAGTTGGTTTCACTGTTTCGCACCTATCACTAATTTAACCATTCTATTGGTAATTTCGTTGTTAACTAAGAATATTTTGCTCAAGTCATTTAGTAATTGCTAAAATCAATCGCAAAATTTCTTGTTGCCTAAAACTTACCTAATATAATAGTTAAATATATCTTCATCTTTTGCACGACTAATCGTGGATTAATTTTATTATGTTCTGGATACCCGAGCTATTCAGATAAATCTGGCTCGAGTATGACAATATAGATATTTGATTTAAACAAAAAAAATGGTGTGATATAAAATCACACCATTTTTTATATATTGCGGGGTGTTAGCCCCTATTGTCCAAGTAAAATTGCTCTTACCTCATCGGAGCATTTAGTGAATTTGATGGGGGTGCCATCATCTTCGTAAATTGCCTCTAAAGGTAATCGTCGGTAGCTCAGCTTTGGAAGTTTGAAAATCTCCTCCGCAACTAGTTCGCCTTCAAACACATTGTAAAGCACCCAGAAATATTGGAGACTCTCGCGATTGTATTTGAATGAAGAGCCCTCGAATTGAAACTTGTCTTGGTAAGTTCCACCGTTATTGACTGCTTCAAGTAGATCCTTACGGAATCCACTTCTACCCATGCGAGCATATACCAATAAAAGTCCGGTCATCTCTTCGTGAGTAAGTTCACGAGTCAAACGACCCTCGAGATGATTTTTCTCATTCTCCAACCAGTCGATACTCCAAATAGCGGCTTCGCCATCTTCAGCCACAGACATATCGTAAATCTTGATACCAGCACCATACAGGTAAACAGTATCGTTAATACGAACAGGAGCTTCTTGCATACCATCAAGATATAACCGTACCTCTAAGGCATCAATGGTTATGTCTCTTCGTGGCTCGTCAATTACTACAGTATCCTTCACCTCAACGGGTTGTTCGATAACAACAGGTGCAGGAACAGGCTGTAACCATGAACAATCTTTCAAGAACAGCAACATAACCAATAAGGCTATTAATGCTAAAATTGATACCCAGCTATAATATAGCCAAGCACGATTTTCTCGCGGTTGCTTTTCAGTTTGTTCTACTGGTTTTTCAACTTCCTTTACAGGAGTTGGACGAACAACTCGAGCAGTTGCTGTACTACCTGCAAATAAGTTACCAAACCAAATCAAAAGTTGACCTACTAACTTAGATATTTGGTAAAATGCAATGATAGCTACAAAAATGATAGCTACAGCTATTGCAAGTAATATCCAAGCAACAATCATCGGAATCATACCTAACCAAAATAACAATACTAAAATAACCACTGAGGTTATTATCAACAATGCTATTATAATAGATTTCCAATATGTTGCTATCCAGTTAACAATTGCTCTAATCCCTCTAATTATCCAGCATAAGAATGACCAGACTAGAGAGATTATTACTCCTGTAAAAGCAACAAATAGAAGAAAAACTATAGCAGTGACAATGAATGGTATCATAATTAAACAACATATAACTCCTACTAGGATTAGCAGTGCGATGATTAGCCAAACGACTACCATCTCCACCAACTGCCAAAGTTCTGGAAGTGCATCGCTTATTAAGGCTATCAGAAATATCAGCACTAACATGCCAATAAATAACCCTAATAACATCATTGGATCATGCCAAAATGCAATGATAACAATGATCATCACTGCAAGCAGTGCAGCAACAGAGAGCCAGACCATCAACCGGCTAAAAAACAGCCAGTAACGCCCGAGTTTTCTGGCCAACCAGTCGATAAATCGACCTAATAGATTGGCGAACCACTTGAATACCCTCAGTAATGGTCGGAATAACCAAACCAAAAGTTTTCCTAATCCTTTTATTATCCCCCAAACGAGGCGAAAGGGAGAAGAAAGGATGAGTAAAAACATCCGCCATAAAAGGCGAAACCAACCAGTTTTAAAGTGATATCCAAATTGAAAGTAATGACCTTCACTTGTTTTCTCACGACTGGCGTAGTTGCTATAAAAGTTATTTGTTGCCATAAGACAATATTTTTGTGAATCAAAAAGCTTTTAATTTGTTATTTAATTGATGTTTCACGAATGTGATTTTTATCTATTTTTTATATTTAGGGGTAGTATTTGTTTTTATAACATATCTTACTATTGTTCGGATATGGAGCATTTATTGCAACTTTGCTCAATCAAAAACTATATAAATATAAAACACAGCATCAAAAAAATTATCAAACTCTAATTAGGTCGAAACCCAACCAACTAATTGATTATCTGTTAATTTCACTTCAAAATAAGAAGAATAATACTTCTTTAGACGGATATTATAGCAAAATTTTGTCCATTCGTCAAATAAGAAAAATAAAATATATTGGATAAAATTTTTATATTATCAATCCCAGAGGCGGATTTTTTGTTCAGGGTGAGTCTTATAAGAGATTCCCTCTTCTTTGAGCCAGATTGCATAGGAGTTATTGCTCCATAAATCACGGCGGTGAATTACAAGTTTGGGAGATTTACAATATTCTTTTTTCATATAATCACTAGAGATAACAATATCATGTTCTTTACAGTCTCTATTTAATGATTTTAGAAATTTAGTGATAGCAACTGACTGGCTATTTCTTTTATAGATGCAGCTCATATCATCACATTTTAGACTAAAATTATTGCAATCTGCTTTTTTCAATTTACATAAAGATTTTTTGCCATTGTAAATATGTTTTATGATTTGTTTTTCATAATTGCTAGTTAAAAAGGCTAATTTGGTGTGGAGCATTGATTTATCAAATCTACCACCCCTGCTCCTTGGTAATATAATATAATCCCTATTTTCTGAAACCTTTAAAGCTATAACATCAGCTTTTTTAGTAACAATTACATCTGGATAGTCATTAAAAACTGGAGAAATTATACCCAGTAATATTGGCAATATCCCCCATAATCGCCATTTTTTCTGCCATAGACATAGCCATAACAAACCAATAGCAATAATAGAAATCCCCCAAGCTGGCATATATGGAATTTGCATAGCTGATCCATCAAGGCCTGAGACATAATCTGTTATGCTATTTACAAGCCCTATCCCCTCTCCCATAATGTTTAGTGGAACTTTTTCTAAACCAAATGGCAGGTATCATCCTCTCAGATT
>DHQH01000002.1:4465-13322 GCA_002410125.1 Alphaproteobacteria bacterium UBA5343 | reverse complement strand
TCATCCTCGAGCCATCACAATAAATTGTGTTGCTCGGGGATCCAGTTCTATCGCGATAGCGATTCAATAGCAATAAAAGGCGAGGGGCTTCACACCCCTCGTTTTTTTTATATTTAAGAAAAAAAGTAATTAAACAAAATAATCATATTTGACAAAATAATCAAAACAAGATATATTACTTGTGTTAAATTGATATTACTAATCGGGACAAATGTCTCATAAAATTTATAGATATGTATATATTATTGAGTGTTTTAGTTGCGGTTGTCTCAATCGCTATCGGTTATCTTTTAAATAAAGATAGAAGAATTATAGTAAACTTTATCTTTTCCGTTTTTTTTGGAGGGGTAACATGGTTCATGCTGTGGCGTTTTTGTATGATCATATCATGGGAATTTACCTCATGGATGTGGTTATTAGCCTTTATACTAGGAATTCGTGGTGCTTTAGCAGGTGCTGTGGAAGAATATGATTATAACTACAGGGGATTGATTCCTTTGTTAATATTTGTTCCTTTAATTATAAGAGCAATAGCAAGTACACCAATGTCCAATGCAGAAGAGTATCATGCAATGTTATCCGTTGATACAGTTTCATCAGAAGAACTTATTAAGGATTTGGTTCCGATTGATGTTGATCAGCTAGAGTTAGTTGATGAAAAAGAAGCTCGTATAGTTATTGAATCTGATTTAGGGCAAATTACTTCACTTGGTTCAACTAGTGAAGTTGGTAGATTTGATAAATCTATGTTGAATGGTAGTTTTACTATTAAAGATGGTAATGGTGAAGAGCATCATTTGACCTTTGATAATCAACTTGTTTGGCTTGCTCCTATTGAATTTTCTGGGTTTATTAAGCAAAATAAGTTTGAAAGAACCGAAGGATTAGTGTTAGTAAGCGTAACAGATCCTGATTTTAAATATCTTATAACCGAGATTAATGGTAAGAAGATGAACTTAAAATTTTTAGAGGATGGTTATTTTGGTTCAAAATTAGAACGGCATATTCGCAATAGTGGTTACCAGAATATTGGGCTTACTGATTATAGTTTTGAGGCTGATGATTTTGGTTCTGTAAAATATGTGGTTACCACATATGAAAAAACCATTGGAATATATGGTTTTGAAGCTAATGGTGTTTTAGTTGTTGATCCCATAACAGGAGAAATAGAAGAGTTTGATATGGATCATATACCAAACTGGATTGAAAATGTTCAACCAGTTGGTTTTGTTAGCTCTCAAATAGGATACTGGGGTAGATTTGTTCATGGTTATATAAATTTATCTAATAAAGATAAATTAAAAAAGACTGATGGTGAAGCAATGGTTGTAAATGATTCTACAACATTTTATTACACAGGTATTCAATCGACAGGTTCTGATAATGGAACAAATGGCTATATGTTGGTTAACACTAGAACCAAAGCTGCCAAGTTCTACAAAATATCAGGGTTTACAGAAAATGCAGCTAAGGCTAATTTTGAAAAGATTGTAGTTAACTTTGGATATACAGCTACACACCCTAAAATGTATAATATACATAATCAAGAAAGCTATTTTAGCTTATTGAAAGATAACAATGGTAAAAATCAGATGTATGGTTTTTGTTCTGTTGAGAAGTATGATTATGCTGGGGTAGGTAAAACACCTTTAGAAGCCTATAATAAATATCTTCAATCTAAAGCCTTTAATAAGGAAACATTAAATATTGATGAGATTGTTGAAGAAAAGATTGTAGAAATTGTCATTGGAGAAATAGTATCTGAAGGAGATATGTATTACATTATTCCAGAGGGTGGTGATTCTATTGAGCTTTATGGGTCTAGTAAGAAACATAAAGAAATAAAATGGTCTAAAGTAGGAGATAAGGCAAAAGTTGTTTATGGTGTAGGAGAAAAAGAAAACTCCATATCTTTAAGTTACTTTGATTTGTTGAGGCTGAAGTTGTAGCTTCTAAAACATAAAAAAAATAAAAGGCGAGGGGCTTATTGCTCCTCGTTTTTTTATTTAAATGATTTGACAAAATAGTAGCTTTTTTTATTATCAGAATTAGAAATTAACATTAAACTTTATTACTATGAAACAAAAAATACAATTCGACCAAGTAGATATAATAGATTTTCTAACAGGGAATGATAATATGTCTGCTAAGGTACAAGGCTTATTTAGGAGTTTTATCTTTGGAGCAGATACAAAAGAGTTAAAAACTCTTATAAATAGCTTTAATGGTGTAAATAATTTAATTAGGAAATACTTGATTAAAAAAATTGATGATAATTCTTTATATTATCATTATTATACCAAAGAGAAAGGTCCCGCATTGGAAAGAGATACACTCTTTGTAAATGTTGAGATATTATCAACCAAAGAGTTAGGTAAGTTTCTGGCAATGCTTTTGTTATTGCCAACAAAAAAATAGTATTAACTGGCGAGGTGGTGCAAATCACCTCGTTTTTTTTGCACAAATTTTGTTTATTATATATAACTCTTGACAAAATCGACAATAGTGATTATATTCTCCAATAGGTAAAAATAAATCATATCCAATAGATACCTATAATTATTACACATAAACAGTTTTAGACATAAACAAACAACAAACGACAAAACCCATGATTCGTGATTTCATGTTTTTTTGTTATATAAAAAGTTTTATATATTAGTATATAGAATTACCCAATATTGATGCTATATATTAATTATTAATATTAAATTAATGGAGATTTAAAATGAAAATTTTAAAATTAAAACAAGCAGCTATAGTTATCTTAGCTATTTCGGTTGTATTATCTGCTTGTACGGTTAGAGATCCTAACTCAGGTGAGGTGAAATATAGCTCAACTACTAAAGGTATGTTCTATGGTACTTTACTCGGTGCTGCTGCTGGTCAAGCAATTGGCTTAGATAGTGAGGCAACTCTAACAGGTGCTGCTGCAGGTCTTTTCTTAGGTACTTCAATTGGTGCTTATATGGGTGACAATTTTGAAGAAATGAAAACTGCAACCAAGTCAACAGGTATGCAGGTAAGACAAAATGGTCATAATATTACATTAACAATGCCAAATAACATAACATTTGATACTAACTCATCAATGATTAAACCAGAATTTTTTAATTCATTAAGCAATGTTGCTGCAATCTTAAATAAATATGACAAAACATATGTTGAAATTGCTGGTTTTACGGATAATACAGGTTTGAGTCCATATAATGTATTATTGGCAAAAGATAGAGCAATATCAGTTGCTAACTATTTACAAAGAGCTGGTGTAGATGTGTCTCGTATGGTTGTTAGAGCTTATGGTGAGCAATCTCCTGTAGCAAGTAACGGTTCAGTAATTGGTAGATCTATGAATAGAAGGGTAGAACTTAGAATTAGACCAATGCAGGATCAATTCGGTGGTGGTCAAGTTGTCAATCCAGTTGTAAATCAGTTCAGGGCTCCGGCTCCTGTGCAAGAACCAGTAATGACAAATCAATATATGGTTCCAGCTCCAGTAATGCCAACAATGGCTACAACTCCAGCTGTTCCTGGTCAATATATGGTTCCAGCTCCAGTAATGCCAAATCAATATGTGTTACCATCATATAACACAACAACAACTCAGTATAATCAGCAATACACAAACTCAATGGTGGGTTACTAATATATAACTATTTGTTGATGAAATAAAAAAGAGTTTAGTTTATTTCAAAGCTAAGCTCTTTTTTTTGTTAAGTTATTTATAAATTAATACTAGACTTTTTAATAATAAGTGTTATCTTTATTACATCTTATTAATTTAACGGAGACAATATTATGAAAAAAACTTTATTATCAATTTTTGCAATTTCCCTACTTTTATCTGGTTGTGCAAGTAATGATAATTCTTCTTGCTGCTGGACAGCAGAAGGTGCAGTGATTGGTGCTGTTGCTGGTGCTTTAGTTGGTTTAGAGGCTGGTGATGAAGATACAGAATCTGTATTAATTGGTGCTGGTTCTGGTGCACTACTAGGTGGTACAGTTGGTTATTACATGGATAGACAATGTGATGATTTAAGAGATGATCTAGGTAATTCTGGTTTAGATGTTAGAAAAGATGGTGATGATATTGTCTTAAATATGCCTGCTAATATAACATTTGATTTTAACTCTTCAGAAATCAAACCTTCTGTATATAAAATCTTAAGTGATGCTGCTGATACAATTGATGACTATGATAATACATCAGTAAAAGTTTCTGGTCATACAGATGCTACAGGTGATGTAGCTTATAACTTAGACTTATCAAAAAGAAGAGCTATATCTGTTGCTGATTTTTTAGTTAGACATGGTGTTGATAGATCTAGAGTTTCAACAGCTGGATATGGCGAAGCGAAACCAATTGCAACAAATGATACAGCAATGGGTAGAGCTCAAAATAGAAGAGTTGAAATTAGATTAAGTACAAAATAATAATCTAATTAAATAAATTAAAATGGCGAGGATTTTTTTTATTCTCGCTATTTTTTTTATAGATTTTTTTAATATTCGTATTATCTTAATAATATACTCATCATCTTTTAAGGAGAAAAAATAATGAATATTATGAAAAAATATCTTTTAATATTGCCAGCTTTTATTTTTACACTATCAGCTTGTCAAACTCAAAACCCATATACTGGAGAAATGCAATATAATAATACTAGTAAAGGAGCTTTATGGGGAGCTCTAGCTGGTGCTGCTGTTGGTCAAGCAACAGGTCAAGATACGGAGTCTACATTAATTGGTGCAGCTTCTGGTGCAGCTCTTGGTTCAGGTATTGGTGTTTATATGGATAGACAAGCTGCGGAATTAAGGGCTGAGCTTCAAGCAACAGGTGTGCAAGTGCAAAAATCTGGTAATAATATAACATTAGTTATGCCAGGAAATATCACTTTTAATACTGATTCCTCCGATTTGAATGCTAGTTTCTATAGAACATTGGGTTCAGTTGCTATTATTTTAAAAAAATATAATAAAACTATGATAGATGTAAATGGTCATACTGATAGTACAGGGGATAATAACTATAATGCTAAATTATCTCAACAAAGAGCAATGTCTGTTGCAAGTTATTTGCAGGGGCAAGGTATTATGCCAAATCGTATGAATGTTACAGGTTTTGGTGAGAATGTACCTATAGCAAGTAACTCTACTGCTATAGGTCGTGCTCAAAATAGAAGGGTTGAATTACAAATAAGACCAATGTAATTTACTTTTAAATTCAATATACTATAAAAGGGGTGAATTTTTTCACTCCTTTTTTTTTATTGATATTAAAGAAATTTTAACCGGAAACTGTTTAAATTTAAATAGATTTAAAGTAAAAAAGAATGTTTTTACTAAAAACCAAGAATTGGCTTGTTTGACTCGATGAAAATTAATAAATAATTAACGAAATATTCTGGGGAGAATATATCAAATGAGCATCTGGCAGGACTTGTCTTTCAAATTAAAGAATAATTCCATTTTTTATATTGGAATATTTTTAAGTGTCTATTTCGCATTTCACACAGTAACTGGCGATAGGGGGTTTATTAGAATGGTAGAACTTCAAGATAAATTAGAAGCATCTCAACAAATCTCATCACAATATCTTAAGGAAAAAAACGAACTAGAATCTAAAGTAAAGCTTCTTTCATCAAATTCACTTGATAGAGATATGTTAGAGGAACGAAGCCGTGTTATATTAAATGTAATTGATGAAGATGAATTTGTAATCTTTGACAATTAAGCAAGTTACCTCCGACAATAAGTTGTCTGCGGCAATAAATTGTCTTAAATATATCTTAACAGTTTAAATGCTAATTTTTACAAAAATGTTATAAATCTTTTTGTAGGGATATTTCAATGGTTGAAAACAATTCTAATGAACATTTCATAAGCCCAATTGCTAAAAAAATGGCAGAAGAAGCAGAACTTGATATTGCAAAGATTAAAGGTACAGGCGCTAATAATAAGATTCTAAAATCTGATGTCGAACAAGCAATTGAAGAGAAAAACAAGCTAAATAGCTTATTGGAAGATGAGGGTGATAATAAAAAACTTCCTTTAGTTCCAGATTTCCAAGATATTCAAATTTCTGCTACTAGAAAAATAGCTATTGATAAAGTTATTGAAGCAAACCAAGAAATACCTCATATGACAATGTCTATTGAGTGTGAGATGGAAGAGTTAAACAAAGTTCAAAATGACTTAAATCAAAAGGCAGAAAATTTGGGTTTTAATTATCGTCTATCTTATATTGATTTTATGGTAAAAGCAGCCTCAATCGCTTTAAGGAGAGTACCAGAGGTAAATGTTTTAATGTATAACAAATCAATTAGATCTTTTGATACTGTTGATATTTCTTTAGATGTGTATACAGATAATGGAATAACATCGCCAATTATTAAAAATGCAGATAAAAGAAGATTACCAGATGTTTCAAGAACTATTAAATATCTAACTCTAAAAGCAAGCGAAAACAAACTACTAAAAGAAGAATATCAAGGTGGCAATTTCTCTATTATTGATTTGGGTGGATATAAGGTTAAAAACTTCAGACCGTCAATTAAACCTCACCAATCAGCAACTCTTGGTATTGGAATTATTGAGCCGAGAATTATTGTTAAAAATGGAGCAATCGCTGTGTCGAAAATGGTAACTTGCACTTTGTCAGTTGATAACAGATGCATAGATACTAATAAGGCTGCTGAATTTTTATCAGTATTCAAAGACATCTTAGAAGATCCATTAGTAATGATGTTATAATTTTTTTTAAGGAGAGAAATCATTTCTACTAAATTTGATTATGATATAGCAATCATTGGCGGAGGTCCTGCAGGTTATACTGCGGCTATTCGTGCTTCTCAATTAGGTTTTTCTGTAGTCATCATCGAAAGTGATATGTTAGGTGGGGTCTGCCTTAATTGTGGTTGTATTCCAACAAAGGCTATTTTGAAATCTGCAGATTTATATCAAGCGATAAAAACTGCTGATAAATTTGGTTTAGATACTAGTAAATGCAGCTTTGATTTAGAAAAAATATTAGATCATTCAAAAGATGTAGTTAACAAAAATAGTAAAATTATTAATAATCTACTAGAAAAAAATAATGTTAATTTAATCAATGCTTTTGCATCATTTATAGATAAAAATACTCTTAGTTTAAAAACTAGTAAATCTGAAGACATTTTAAAAGCAAAATATATCATTATTGCCACCGGAGCCAGACCAAAAGAATTACCTTCTGCGAAATCCGATGGTAAATTAATCTGGACATCTAAAAATGCTATCAATCCAACTAAAATACCGAAATCATTAATGGTAATTGGAGCAGGAGCAATAGGATTAGAAACAGCTAGTTTCTATCATCGTTTTGGTACAAAAGTTTATATAGTTGAGCAACAAGGCAGGATTCTAGCTTGTGAAGATTCAGATGTTTCGGAATATATGGAACAATATTTTAAAAATGAAGGTATGGAGATTTATACTTCAACCAAAATAGAAAAAATTAAAACCAATAAAAATAATGTGACTGTAAAAATCCAAACCCTAGAGGAAGAAAAAGATATCACTATTGATAATATATTAGTTTCAGTAGGTGTTGAGGGTAGATTAGATGGTTTAGGATTAGAAAACACTAAGGTTAAAACCAAATCAGCTCACATTATAACTGATAAATTTTGTAAAACTGATGAAGATAATATCTATGCAATAGGTGATGTAGCTTCTGCTCCTTGGGTTTCTAATAAAGCTAGAATGGAAGCTATTAAAACTATCGAAAAGATTGCAGATATTAAAGATTTACAGCCCATAAATAAAGAACGAATTTCTTCTTGTGTATTCACTTATCCAGAAACAGCATCTGTTGGTTTAACTGAAGACCAAGCAAGATTACTAGGTTATGATATAAAAATTGGCAATCATCCATTTTCTGCTAATGGTAAAGCTATAGCTATTGGTGAAGATATAGGGTTTATCAAAACAATATTTGATACAAAAACAAATGGGTTATTGGGGACTCATATCGTTGGAACAAAGGCTTCTGAATTAATTGCAAGTTTTGCGATAGCTATGGAGCTAGAGACAACGGAATATGAGTTATTAAACACAATTTTTCCACATCCAACCTTATCGGAATCAATTTACGAATCAATTTTAGATTCTAACGATGTTAGTATAAATAAATAGGGGAGTTATTAAATCCCCTTTTATTTTACAATCCACTCAAACTCAAGCAATAATTATAACATTGTTCAATTTCTGGGTACCAATATATTTGTATTAAATATAAACATATCGCTCCATAAATTCCAGCAAAGATATCATCAAGCATTACTCCTAAGCCACCTTTTAGTTTTTTATCAGCCCAGCTTGCAGGATATGGCTTTAGAATATCAAAGAATCTAAATAAGAAAAATCCTAATAAGAATGCTGGTATTGTAAGTTTTGCAACCACCAAAGTAATCCATTGACCAGCTACTTCATCCACAACGATTAATCCAGGATCTTTCTTTTTAAGTTTATCAGCAATAACGTTAGAAGACCTAATGCCAATTAAAAACACGATTCCTGCTGCAATAGCTAAAAAATAGTAATTTGTGTAATATAAAATCAGCCAGGCAAAAGGTAAAGCTCCAAGTGAACCCCACGTTCCAGAGGCAATAGGCATAGCACCTAAATAAAACCAAGAACCAAATACTAAATGGAATTTTTCTGAGAAATTTTTCATTAAATATGCTCCTAAATTAATTTTTCTTTCATCATAGGACAATAAAATCCAATATCAACGATATTATAAAGATTATTAATAACAAAAAAATATATGGATTATATTAAAAGAATATAGCTCCAGTGCCTCCTCGTCTCGTTT
>DHQH01000002.1:0-4316 GCA_002410125.1 Alphaproteobacteria bacterium UBA5343 | reverse complement strand
GATATTAAAAGAATATAGTATTAAGGTTTAAGAGATAAATAAATTATAGGTATCTTTATGAAAGATTTTGGTAATCCCAAAGATAAATTGAGACTATTGAAGAGATTAGTATCTTATTTTGAATATAAAGAGATTATATTAAGATCAGGTGCAAAAACAAGGGTCTTAAAATTATTCCCAGTTACACAATTGGTTATAATATGTTTAACTATAGGCATATTTTCTTGGGCAAGCTATGCAACATATACTTTCCTTCAATCAGTAACCCTTATTACTGACAAAGATAAACTATTAACAGAATCAAGAGAAGCCTATAAATATCTAATGGCTGATATTCAGGTTTATAATAAGAAAATTCAAGATATTTCGGAGATTTTAAATGAAGGCAAGCTAGATAAGAAAAAATCTAAAAAAATCAAATCCGAGTTAACAGGATTTAAGTCACATATTGAGGTTGTGGAAAAAAGATTAGAAGAAATTAATGATGGTAAAGAATGGGCAGAGCTAAGCAAAGATGCTCCAGAAGTTCTATTAAGGACAGCTGTTTTGCAAAGAGATATTGCTAATTCAGAGCGAGATGAGTTAAAAAAGCAAATCGATACTATGGAAAAATTTGTATCTGATTTAAAAGAAACCGAAGAAAATGTCTTATCAAAAGTAGAAAAATTAACAAGCAATGGTATAAATGATATAAAAAAACTTATCAAATCAATCAATGTACCGCTTAAGAACAGAGGGCTGTATTTTAACTCTGTTGCTTCCAAATTAAGTGATAATGGTAAGGGGGGGCCTTATATCCCTGTTGACCTTCCTTCATTTTCAGACAATAGTTTAGATAGCAAAGTCAGAAGAGTTTTTAAATCCATTGATGATTGGGGAGCTTATAAAGACATCAAAAAATATTTACCAGTTGGCAAACCTATTAAAAGATATTGGGTAACTGCTCCATTTGGTTATAGAAGTGACCCTTTTAGAAAAACTCAAGCATTTCATGAAGGTATAGATCTTGGAAGTAAGGCGGGGCAAAAAGTAGTAACTCAGGCTCGAGGTGTGGTTAAAAAAGCAAAAAATAATGGTAACTACGGTTTAGTTGTGTATTTAGACCATGGCAATGGTTTTCAAACTAGATATGCTCACTTACAAAAGATTTATGTTGAAAAAGGTGATTATGTAGATGAAAATACAGAAATAGGGGAAGTTGGTAGCACAGGAAGATCTACAGGACCTCATCTACATTATGAGGTAAGATATAAAAACATACCAATAGATCCAGCTAAATTTGTCATTAATAAAAAATAAGAGGTAGAATATGAAATTTGCAAAATATACCGTATTTAAGAGTAAAGAAGAAAAAAAATCTCTAGTTCCAACTATCATTAGTGAAGGTACTAATATTTCTGGGGATATTATTTGTGATACTACAGTACAAGTAGATGGAGCTGTAAAAGGTGATATTAACTGTAATAGCTTATGTATCGGAGTAAATGGTAGTGTAGATGGTGCTGTAAATGCTGAAAATGTAGAATTATATGGCAAATTAAAAGGTAAGGTTTTAGCTGTTAAAATGTTTATAGCAAAAACAGCAACTCTTAAAGGTGATGTTTCTCACGAATCAATTGCAATTGAGCCAGGTGCTATTGTTGAAGGTCACTGCAGAAGAGTCAATGAACCAATTAAAGCAGGGCAAGGCAAAGAAGATTTACTCCTAACAGATGAAACCAAGTCTAAATCTAAGAAATAATAGCCTGTTCATTTCGAGGACTCTATTTCTTTGCAATCTAGTATTTATAGGTATAAAATGGCAAAAAAAGATAAAAAACAAACTAGCTTAATATCTCATGGTCTTGTAGCTCAAAACCGTAAAGCCAGATTTAATTATGAGATAGAAGATACTTTTGAGGCTGGTTTAATGCTTGTAGGAAGCGAGGTTAAATCCTTAAGACTTGGTAAAGCAAATATAACAGAAGCCTTTGTAACCGAAAAAGACGGCGAATTATATCTAACAAATGCTTATATCTCAGAATATGAAAATAAAGGTTATTCTGGACATGAAGAAAGAAGAGAGAGAAAAATCTTACTAAACCAAAAAGAAATCAATGATATAATTGGTGCTATTTCTAAAAAAGGTTATTCTGTAGTCGCAATGAAATTATATTTTAATAAATTTGGCAAAGCTAAGATTGAAATAGGGCTGGGTAAAGGTAAAAAACTCCACGACAAGAGACAAACTGAAAAAGATAGAGACTGGTCTAAAAACCAACAAAGACTTCTAAAAACTTATAATAATTGATTTAAGAGATCATCATGAGTAATTTTAGAATAAAAAGAAATTTAACACTACTTCCAATCTTCACATTACTCAGAAGTTTAAGAATGACTTCTTTGGTACAAATTCTATATCTTGCCGAAATTTTAGGATCATACACTGTTGCTATGGGGGTGTTTACAATCTTTTCTTTCACCGTATCAATTACCGAAGTTCCAACCGGTATGATATCTGATAGAATAGGGCGAGTAAAATCTCTTTCAATTGCCACTCTATGTCGTTTTATTGCTATTAATTGTTTATATTCATCTTATTATATAGCCCCATTATCTTTCGCAATTTTATATGCTATATTTATTGGTATTGCAGTTAGCTTTGGTAGTGGTACAGATGAGGCAATATCCTTTGAAACGGTTAAACAACTAAAAAGAGTCAAAGCCTATCCAGTTTTCTATGGTAAGGTTAGTTCCATGAGACCATTAGGATTAGCAATTTCAGCCTTACTTGGTGGTTTTCTTGCTCATGAATTTTCATACCATTTCGTTATTTTATTAGATTTAATTCCAATTATTATCTGTCTTCTTTTATGTGTTATTTTAGTTGAACCAAATATTGTCAGCTATCAAAAAGACAAAACTAAAGGCAAAAATCTATATAAAGGTGATATTTTAAAAGCTTGGAAAGCCTTTACCCAAAATAGAAAATTAAAACTAATCTCTATTTCTAAAATTATCAAAATGGGTTTGAGAAACACAGTTTATATTTTTGAAAATTTATATTTTGAGGCCTTAATTCCAATGTGGTTAGTTGGAGCAGTCAGATTTATGCAACAAATCTGTGGGGCTATTAGCTTTTGGTTTAGTGGTAAGATATTAAAAAGATTTGGAGATATGCAAGTCTTGCTTATTTCAGAACTAAGTGTTGTAACTGTAAAACTATTTTCTATCATACTACATTGTGTTGCAACCCCGTTTATTTATGTTTCAAGCAATCTCTTTACTTCTGTTGGTTTATCTTCACTTAATAATCTAAGCCAAGAGGAGTTTTCAGATGAGCAAAGGGCAACAATGGGCTCTTTAGTATCGCTCGCAACTAATTTTGCATCAGGTCTATTTTGCATTTTAGCCGGGGTGATAGCGGATTTAACAAGTCTTAGAACCTCAATGTTTATCTTGCTAATCCCCAATTTTTTGATTATTCCACTATATAAAGCAATATTTAAGAGTAAAACATAATCTCTCTCTTATATAAGCATTCACTCCTTGACTAGAAATTAGTAAATTGCTAGAGTTGAGGTTATAAAATTTACTGATTTTATATTTATGCTAGGAGTAACTTCGTGAAAAAAATTATAAAAATAATAACCTTTTTTATTTTTAATAAAAAAATAAGAAGGGAAATTAGAAAAAAACTCTTATGCAAATATTCAATGATAGATTACGGTAATCTGCTAGCAGAAAAAGCTAAAAAAGATCAATTAACAGTTCTATTTATTGTGAGTCAAAATCAAAAATGGTCTAGTGACAGTCTTTATATTGCTATGAAAAAAGATGATTATTTTTTACCTAAGATAGTTATCACTAAACAATCTTCTTACGGTACAAATTCCCAAAAAGATATTTATGATAAAAATGTAAAATTCTTTAAGGATAAAGGTTTTGATGTGGTTGATGGTTACGACTTTGACCATGATAAAATAATTGAATTATCAGCTTATAATCCTGATATTGTTTTCTATCAGCAACCGCTCAGTCAATCTTCAAAATATAATGTTGAAAAAATAAGCAAATATGCTCTAACTTGTTATATACCTTATAGTGTTTTATTGTCAGAAAATGCAGATCATTATAATAATCCATTTCAACATAGCTTATGGAAAATTTTTCTCGATTCAGAGTTAAACTACAATAGATTCCAAACAAATATGCTCAACCATGCCGGAAATTGTATTGTAAGTGGTTATCCTAAATTAGATTATTTCTTAAATAAAACAATTCCTAATATAGAAAAGAAAACCATAATATACGCCCCACATCATTCTTTTGAGGCT
>DHQH01000086.1 GCA_002410125.1 Alphaproteobacteria bacterium UBA5343 | reverse complement strand
AAGGTGGAATGAGGGCAGAGGAAATACAAAAACAAGAAAAGATATCCAGTAGGACGGTTTATAAATATCTAAACCTAGTCTATATCTCTCCGAGGATAGTAAACGATATAATGGATTCCCAAATCCCACAACACATAAACTTACAGAAACTATTTGAGATTGCCTCAAAATATAGAGATTTTAATAAACAGGAAAAGGTGTTTTATAGATAACCACCTACCTACCATCATGCTCATTAGTTGGGTGTTGAGGTGGTTTAGGTTTTTGAGGGGTATCTTGTTGAGTAGGGGCTTGCTCATTATTATAGTTTTCATCTTGTGCCTGAGATTCTATATAGTCATCTACACTATCAAATTCTTCATCACTATCAAAATTTGGTCTGAATTTCATTTGTGTATAATCAATAGGCTCTGCATTTTCTTCAAATTTAGGGTTAAATACATATTTAGGTCCGCTTATTTCTTTCTTAGGCTCAATCTCATTTTTAAACTTGTCTAACTCACTATAGCCTTTTTCTTTAACAATCTTATCTTTTTTATCTTTCATAGATTGATTTAAGTTTTCAATAGTATTTTCTTGTAGTATTTGCTTTTCTAAAGATTTAGTTATTCTATCTCTATCTTCTTTATACATAGTTCCATTTTTATAATATGATGGAGTAACTCCATTATTTAAAGCTGCATCTTCGTGATACCCTGTTCTAGCTAAATTCATTTCATAATCTTTATCATATGATACTCTATATAATTGCTTAAAGTCTTGCCACATATAATAATCATCATTTTCTTTATCATTTGGTATTACAAATATTCTCCCATATTCAAAAGCCATAGCTGTTCCTAAAAAATCATTTTTCCAAGGAACTAAAGAAGTTTCAACTTTTTCATAAAACTTTACATCAGAAGCGTCCCCTGTTTCTTCAGCTAAATCATTTACCATTTTTTGTTTAAAGTGTCTATTGTACACATTTATAAAGCCAAATCCTCTTTCTTTTATATTATTTGTAGCATATTTAAACGCATGTATAAAGCTATTTGAAGCATAACTTCTGGCTCTTCCTTCCATAAAAAATTTAGGGTGAATGTTGTATTCGTCTAAAGCCCATGTTTTGCCAGAGTACAATTCATCATTATCTGTAAAAAAGTGAATTTGTTCAGTTTCTAGTTCTTCATTTGTTAGTTTTCTAGACTGTTCTAAAGCTTTTTCTTTCATATAGTCAATAAATTGTTCAACAGGCTTTCCATATCTATTTTCAATATCTTTTACAATTTTACTATTTGGCGGGGTAACAAATGGTGATTTGTTCTCTTCAAATTCAAAACCTTCTTCTTTTGTATATGGTAGTTGTTTACGGGTTAATGCAGAAACTTTACTAAATGGTAGAACAATATTAGATTCGTTAAAAATATTTACTAACTCAATAGCATATTCTCTTGCTTTTTTTGGATGGTATGCAGGTGTAGTTATACCTGTATCAGTAACTATAATACAAGAATTTTTATCTTTATCTAGAATAGAGCATTTCTTATAATCAGATTTGACAGCCTTAAATCCATTATTGTTTAATAAATCAACGACTTTATTTGCTTTGTTAGATTTTAATTTCTCAAGTTTGCCTATGTTATTTATAAGTTTTTGATTAAACTTTTCAACATCAATATAACTAAAAGTAATTTTTACAGGCTCAGGAATATCTTGAAGACATAATACATCTGTTAAAAGTTTTTCATACCTTCTTATATTACCATCTTCATTTATATAATGAGTTAACATTTAATCATCCATAATTTTCACTTAATAATTATTTTATATTAGATATTAAAAATTAATATTTTATTGACGGTTTTGGTTAAGAATGATAATATACTTCTAAAATTATCAAGGGATTAAAGAGTTATGGTAGAAGAAGAAAAATTTGAAGATTTTAAGAATGACTGGCGATTTCATAAAGGAAATGCTATTCATGCAAAAACTGAAGGTGAAACTAAAGATGGAGAAGAGGTTTCTTTAGTTTTTGAACCTAGAGATATGCCTGGTTATGAAATAGCAGGATTATTCCCATGGAATGATAAATTAAGAGAAAGCGGTTGGAAAGAGCAAGATATCACAGACTACAGAAAAGAATTAACTCGTCAGTTTTTTGTAATATATAGTAAAGGTATGATACCTTCTTATGACTTATTAAGTGACCCTGAGTATATAGCAGAACAAGAATCTCATAAAAAATTTATGAAAGAAGATGATAAAGAATGTAAAGATAATGATGAAGCTATAAGAGCTGATATAGAAGAGAAAAAAAGATTATATCAAGAAGGCAAGATGTCAGAAAAAGAAAAGAAAGTATATTTAAAGCTTGTTGAAAAAGGTTTTTATGAAAAGTAATTATTCATAAGTAACAAAAAAGAGCTGGTGTTAGTCACCAGCTTTTTTATTGCCTATAATATCAAACGAGTGACTCTGCCGAAAATGCTAGTGTATAGCTTGGCTTTAAAATGCTCTAAATTTGCCTGAATTTGAAAATGTATACGAAAGTTACCCCTGTGTGTCCCGCAAGAACTCGGGGTAAAAAGAAACCCTCCTAAAAAGGAGGGTTAAATGGCTGTTGAAATCTGATTCGAATGGGTGAATGATTCGTGTAGCATTAATGGTCATTTTTTCGATATAAAATTTTAAGTAGTGACTTTTGAAAAATTGGCAATGGATACAAAAACAAAAAAGAGGCTAAAAATTAGCCTCTTTTATTTTGAGTATACATTCGTTAGTTCGAATCTCGCCCGCCTAGCGGGGTG
>DHQH01000105.1:8943-9287 GCA_002410125.1 Alphaproteobacteria bacterium UBA5343 | reverse complement strand
CAACTCTAGAAGATTTGGATGAAGATGCTTTGGTGACAATTCTTCAAGAGCCTAAAAATGCTTTAACTAAACAATATAAATTATTGTTTGATATGGATGGTGTGGAGCTTGAATTTGATGATAAAGCTCTAAGGGCTGTTGCTAAAAAAGCTATTGAGAGAAAAACTGGGGCTAGGGGGCTTCGATCTATTATGGAGACTGCTCTACTTGATCTTATGTATGAGTTGCCAAATCATACAAATCTTGATAAAGTGGTTATTACTGATAAGACAATTGAAAAAGGTGAGCAGCCTAAGTTTGTTTTTGAAGATAAGAAGGCATCATAATCTTCGTCTTTTGCACGA
>DHQH01000105.1:475-8723 GCA_002410125.1 Alphaproteobacteria bacterium UBA5343 | reverse complement strand
TCTTTTGCACGACTAATCGTGGATTAGTGATAACTTCTTCAATTCAGCTATAATATTTCAATACACTTTTATCAAAGTTTTTGAAATATAAGCTATCATTGATTTTACAGATAAAAAAGTAAAATTGTTTACTTTTTTACTTAGCAATTGTACAAAATCTTTCAGATTAATAGAATGATATACATCTGTATAGAAAAAGCTCCTATGGGGGCTTTTTTGTATCTGAAATGTGTTTTTTTATGTGTTTCTGTAGTTGTTTATGAGTTATCTGTGTATTATTTTGATATATGTTTGTCTTTTGGGGCTTGATTTGTGTATTTTTAATGCATATGTAGTAATATAAGCTAATAAAATAACAGAAAGAGTATGTGTAATGGCAAAAAAAGAAAATGGTACCCCAAGAGATTTTGATACTGATTATATGCAAAAAGAATATCCTGTGCTTCCTTTAAGGGATATTGTAGTTTTTCCGAAAATGATTGTTCCTTTATTTGTTGGTAGAGATATTTCTATCGCAGCAATTAATAATGCTATGGATGATGATAAGAATGTTTTGCTTGTGTGTCAGAAAGACTTTTCAGTGGAAGATCCTACAAATAAAGATATTTATGAAGTTGGAACAGTTGCAACAATCCTGCAAATGTTAAAACTTCCTGATGGTACTGTAAAAGTATTAGTAGAAGGGATGGCTAGGGCTAAGGTTAGAGAGTTTTTGCCAAATGATGATTTTATCGAAGCAAAAGCTGATATTTTTGAAGATGAAAAAGATAATGAAAAAGAAAGAGAAGCATTATTTAGATCTGTGACATCGGAATTTGAAAATTATGTAAAACTAAACCGTAAGGTTTCTCCAGAAGTTCTAGTTTCTATCAATCAGATTGAAGATCCAGGAAAATTAGCTGATACTATTGCTTCTCATTTAACTCTTAAAATTTCAGATAAGCAGGAATTATTAGAAAGTCATTCTATTAATGATAGATTAGAAAAAATATTAGGTTTTATGGAATCTGAAGTTGATATTTTAGAAGTTGAGAAAAGAATTAAAACTAGAGTTAAAAAACAAATGGAGAAATCTCAAAGAGATTATTATCTAAATGAGCAAATGAAAGCTATTCAAAAAGAGCTTGGTGATGGTGAGGAAGATGCTGAGATTGTAGATTTTGAAAATAAAATCAAAACAGTTAAACTTTCAAAAGAAGCTAAAGAAAAAGCTGAGGCTGAGCTTAGAAAGTTACAACATATGAGTAATATGTCTTCTGAGGCAACTGTGGTTAGAAATTATCTTGATTGGATACTTAATATTCCTTGGAAGAAAAAAGCTAAAACTAATAAAGATCTTACAAAAGCTCTAAAAGTTTTAGAAGCGGATCATTATGGTTTGGACAAGGTGAAAGAAAGAATTACAGAATATTTGGCTGTGCAATCTCGTGCAAATAAAGTTAAGGGACCTATTTTATGTCTTGTTGGACCTCCTGGGGTTGGTAAGACATCTCTTGGGCAATCTATTGCAAGAGCTACTGGTCGTAAATTTGTTAGAGCTTCGCTTGGTGGTATGAAAGATGAGGCGGAGATTAGAGGTCATAGAAGAACTTATATTGGATCAATGCCTGGTAAGGTTGTGAAGAATATGAGAAAGGTTGGCTCTTCTAACCCGTTATTCCTTTTGGATGAGATTGATAAAATGGGTAATGATTGGAGAGGAGATCCAGCATCTGCATTATTAGAAGTGTTAGATCCAGAGCAAAATTCTACATTTAATGATCATTATTTAGAAGTGGATTATGATTTGTCAGATGTGATGTTTGTAACAACAGCAAACTCTCTTAATATGCCAAGACCGTTACTTGATAGAATGGAGATTATTCAGTTATCTGGTTATACAGAAGAAGAGAAAATTGAAATTGCTAAAAGACATTTAATGCCAAAAATTTTTAAGGCTAATGCTGTTAAGAAAAAAGAAGTGGTGATTTCTGATGGTGCGATTAAAGATATTATTAGGTATTATACTCGTGAGGCTGGGGTTAGAAATTTAGAGAGAGAATTATCAAAGCTAACTCGTAAGGCTATCAAAAACATTATGCTTGATGATAAGATTAAATCTATATCTATTACTTCAAAAAATATTGGTAAATATTTAGGTGTTCAGAAGTTTAAGTTTGGCTTGGCAGAGAAAAATAACTTAGTAGGGGTTACTACAGGGCTTGCTTGGACTGAAGTCGGTGGCGATTTATTGTCTCTTGAGGTAGTAGATATGCCTGGTAAAGGTAGAGTTCGTCAAACCGGTAAACTTGGTGATGTTATGAAGGAATCTATGGATGCAGCTTATTCTTATGTTAAGTCAAAATCTATTAAATTTGGTATACAGCCGAATAAGTTTAATAAAATAGATATTCATATTCATGCACCAGAAGGGGCTACTCCAAAAGATGGACCGTCTGCAGGTGTTGCTCTTTGTACATCGCTTGTTTCTTGTTTGACCGGAATACCAGTGAGAAGAGATGTGGCAATGACAGGTGAGATAACCTTACAAGGTAGGGTGTTGCCAATTGGTGGGTTGAAAGAAAAAATCTTAGCAGCCCTTAGAGGGGGTATAAAAACTGTTCTTATTCCCAAGGATAATGAGAAGAATTTAGAGGATATTCCTGAAAAGGCTAAGAAAGAGCTTGATATTATTCCTGTTGAAACCGCAGAAGAAGTGTTAAAAATAGCTCTTGCTGATAAGTTAGAACCTCTTAAAAAAGGTGAAATTGAATATGAAGATGATGAAAAATAAGCCTACTATTACATAACATGTTATTGAAAAAGTGCAGATTTCTGCACTTTTTTGTTTTTTACGAATCGTTTGTTTTGAGCTTTTTATAGGGTTGAGTTTGTGGATAACTATGAGGAAAATGGCGGTTTTGGATGTTTTTTTAGACAAGAATCGCTAAAACTGTTGAAAACTCGGTGTTTTTTAGGAAAAACTTTGGATTATTGTTGACAGGAGCTAATTTAGATATTCAAATTATATGTATCAGACCAAGTTCTGATATTGGTTAATAACAATAGATAGAGGGAGTCCTCACAGTGAATAAAAATGAATTAGTTGCGTCAATCGCAAAAAAAACTGGTCTTTCAAAAACAGATTCTGCTAAAGCATTAGACGCTTTCACAGAATCAGTATCAGGTTCTTTAAAAAAAGGTGACGAAGTTAGATTAGTAGGCTTTGGTACATTTTCTGTAACAAAAAGAGCTGCTTCAACAGGTCGTAACCCTAGAACTGGTGCTCCTATTAAAATTCCTGCTTCTAAACAACCTAAGTTTAAAGCTGGTAAAGGTCTTAAAGACACAGTTAACTAATATAGATCTATTAGTTGTTATAGGAAGTGAGGTTGATATTTTCGGCCTCACTTTTTTATTATCTTAGTCTTTTTTTTCTTCATAAGTATCTAAACTCACATTCGTTGCTATGCTTCCTCTGTTTGTTAATATATTAATATAACCTTGCAGATAAAATAAATTCAATGCATCTTGAAAAAACTTCAGACCCAATTTGTTGGGGTATAATCTTTGTCTTTTGTACGACTAATCTTGGATAACACAAAATTCTTGGTCTCCTATTTAATAGGGAGAGAGTTATAGAATAAGAAGTATCTGAGGTGTGTTTTAATAAAAAATATCTATAAATAACATATTGAACCGGTTGATATTTTAGGAAAGGGACAAAAAAAATCGATTTTTTGTGATTTTTATGCTTGACGGGGTGATTTTTTGATTGTATAAAGTTTTCAGTTTTCGGGTGATTAGCTCAGTTGGTAGAGCATCTCGTTTACACCGAGAGGGTCAGCAGTTCGAGCCTGTTATCACCCACCAAAAACAAAGCCTTGCAATGTTAATTGCGGGGCTTTTTTGTTATTTAAAGTCCTGTTTTCAAATAGTTATAGTTTTTATACCTATGATATGTCTTCTGTATTTCTTTTTGAAATATGATTTTTAAACTTCTCTATTATGCCAAATCTCTCTTTTTTTGTTATATCGATATGGGTAATATAATGGCAAAAGTGATGCTTTACAAATTCTTTTTTGTCCCGACATATAAGTTTATTTTATTCTATTTATAATAGAATAAAATCTTGACAATATCTTAAATAATGTATTACTTTATTCTAAGTTATTTAATTTAAGAAAGATTAGTTATGTGTACGGTTGGTTTTTGGAAAGATAAAAATAATATTATTCATTATTTTAAAAATAGAGATTTAAAAAATACCCCAATCAATCAACAAATACATAACAGTACGAATGGTATTATATTAAGTGATGATAGTGGTAAATATGAAGGGCTGAATAATAAAGGGGTATTTATAGTTGGTTTAACATTAAAGCCGCTAGAAAAACAAAAGAATATGATTAATAATATTCATAAAGTAAGAAAAGATGCTTTATTGTTTTCAAGTGATGCTAATGAAGCTCTTTCATATATTATTTCTCAATATAAAAAAAATAAGAATTTTTGCGGAAGTATTTTTATAGGTGATTCTAAAAATATTATATTAGTTGAAGCTATGTTTGATAAGATTGAATATATAGATCTATCTAATAAACATCATTTTGTCTGTACTAATTATTCTACATTGTTACAAATTGAAGGAAATAAAGATAGTGTCTCTTACAAACGGTTATTGAATGCTGAAGCATTGCTTGAAGAGGTTAATGGGTTTGATGACATAATAGATTTGTTAAGTAATCACAGTGACATTATAAGTTCAATATGTAGACATGAGTTTTCAATCACAAGAGCATCATATATAGTAATTCCTAAAAAGAAAAGTATGTATGTATGTGAAGGTAATCCTTGCGAACAGAAGTTTATTAAATATCATTTATCTGAATAGGAGTTTTTTATGCAAAGTAAATATAATGTATTATCTGATAAAATTAAAAGTAGTTGGTATAATTCTATTTTTGAACTTACATCAGAGCTTATTGAAAGTTCACATAGATTTTATACATGTAATGGGATAAAACCTGTTTTAATGCCTATTACATGTGGTTCTGTATCTAGTCCAATGGGATTAGGAAGTGATAGTTTGCCTGTGAAAGTTAAACTCTTTGATGAAGATACTTATCTAGCTGATTCTATGCAGTTTCAATTGGAATGTATGTTAAGGTATGGAGGGCAGGGTGTATGGTATATTATGCCTACATTTAGAGGTGAAGATCCTGATAAAACCCATTTGAACCAATTTTTTCATTCTGAAGCCGAAATCATGGGTGATTTAGATGATGTTATTAACTTTGCTGGTCAATATGTACATAGTATAACTAAGGATGTTTTTTATAATAAGAGAGAAATTTTAGAAGGATGTAGTGTTGACCTATCACATGTAGAGAGCCTTTTATCATTCAATGGTAATTTTCCAAGAATCAATTATCAGGATGCAATTAAGTTGCTTGGTAAAAATGAGAAATATTTTGATGAAATAGACGATGGTGTTTTTTCTATTACAAGGTTGGGTGAACAGGAATTAATCTCTCATTTTAATGGGGTTGTGTGGCTGACTAATTCTTATAGTGATGCTGTTCCTTTTTATCAAGCTAGAGAAGGTAAATTTGCAAAAAATGCAGACTTGCTATTTGGAGTTGGTGAAGTATTGGGATGTGGAGAAAGAAATGTTACATCTACAGAAACAATCAATTCATTAGAAGACCATAATGTCAATAAGGAAGAGTATATGTGGTATATTGCTATGAAAGAAAAATTTCCACTATTAACTTCTGGTTTTGGAATGGGAATAGAAAGATATCTACTTTGGCTTTTAAGACATGATGATATTCGGGATATTCATGTTATGAGTAGATTAAAAGGTGAAGATTATTTATTTTAGTTGGAGATGTAAAATGAAAAATACTGTTGTTTATATTATAGGTCTTCCTGGAACAGGAAAATTGAGTGTTGCAAAAGAGTTATGTAAAAAGAAACAAATTAAATTGATAGATAATCACTTAATATCAAATATTATATTTTCTATATCTGATGATATAAATAATGATAAGCACTTAGATTTTAGAACTAAAATAAGAAATATAGCCCT
The DNA here is from genome assembly GCA_002410125.1 of Alphaproteobacteria bacterium UBA5343. Lineage (GTDB taxonomy): Bacteria > Pseudomonadota > Alphaproteobacteria > RF32 > UBA5343 > UBA5343. The sequence continues at coordinate 2,649 of DHQH01000105.1, read as the reverse complement.
TGATGCTGTAGCAGATATTGCTAAGCCAGAGGAAAATTTTATCTTAACTAATGTATTATATAAAAACTCAGTTGATTGGTATTCTCCTGTTGAAAAAATGGCAATGAAAAGAAATGCTAAATTTGTTCCTATAGAGCTTGTGTGTTCAAGGGATGAAAATATGAAAAGAATACAATCAGAAGGTCGATCAGCTCAATATAAAGCCACAGATGTAAAAGTGGTAGATGAAGCATCAAGCCTTGGGCTTTGGGAATTTCAACACCCGAATAAACTAGTGTTAGATAATACAAACCTATCAATATCGGAAGCTGCAGATGTTATAATTAAACATATAAACAATATTAATGCAAAATTAATAAGAAAAAATAAAGAAAATAATATATCGAAATAATTTGTAAGATTATATCCAAAACCTTAGAATATTTGTTCTTATTGAATTGTCTTGTATACCATTTTGCTTTTTAATCATTTTTAATGATTTATAGTTATCTTTATCACAAGTTACTAGTATTTTTTCTATTCCCATTTTAAATGATTGTTCTATTAGTTTTTTAAACATAAAAGAACCATACCCTTTTTGTCTTTCTTCTGGTATTATGTAATATGCTATATGACCTCCACAAGCAAGCAATGAATCATTTAACTTATGTCTAATTCTCCCAAGACCAATAGCAGTATCATCTTTAAATAATATAAAGGTTGTTTGAGGTACATGTCCATTCTTAAGGTTTTTGCCAAGACTATTTTCTACAAGTTGTTCTAAGTATTGTATACATTCTTCTTTTGTCTTCCCTGAGAATGTATTTTGAAATCCTGTTTCGTTGTGTGGAAGATTCATAAATAATTTAATTACACTTTCATTATATTCGTTTGTTAATTTTTTTAATTTCATAAATATTCCTTTTTTATTATAAGTGATTACTTAATAATAATAAAATATCATGATATGTAAAAAATATCAAATATTATATTTTAGTGTAATTTATGTGTTTTTATAAAATTATTTAATTAAGTTAATTAGTTAGAATAAATTAATTAAAGGTAAATTATAATATAGAGGTGTAAAATGATTTATCCTAAAAAAATTAAAGAAGGTTCACATATAAGGGTTATAGCTCCGTCAAGAAGTTTTTCTATCATTTCTAAAGAGTGTAGGAGTATTGCATTAAAAAGATTTGAAGAACTTGGTATTACGATTTCCTATTCGAAAAATGCTGAAAAGATTGACGATTTTGAATCATCTTCAGTTTTTGATAGGTTAGATGATTTGCATGAAGCATTTTCTGATAATTCTGTAGATGCTATATTAACGGCTATTGGAGGGTATAATACTAATCAATTAATTGATTCAATAGATTATAATATGATACAAAAGAATCCAAAAATCCTATGTGGATATTCAGATATAACTTGTTTATGTCATGCTATTACATCTCAAACAAATTTAGTTACTTATTCAGGTCCTCATTTTTCTAGTTTTGGTATGGAGAAGGGCTTTGGCTATACCTTAGATTATTTTATAAAGTGTTTGTTTGAAAATGGTTATTTTCAAGTAAAATACTCAAAAGAATGGAGTGATGATATGTGGTTCTTGGATCAGAAAAATAGGAATTTTATAAATAATTCAGGTTTTGAAGTGTTAAATCGTGGTGTTGGTGATATTTTTTTTGGGCGTTTAGTTGGGGGGCATGCAAAATGTATGACTTCTCTACAAGGTACAAAATATAGGTTGTCATTAGATAATTCAATTCTTTTTTTAGAAGAGGATAAAGAAAGTAATGCAAATTTGTTTGATAGATTGTTACAGTCAATTATACATCAAAATGATTTTTCTGGTGTCAAAGCTATTTGTGTTGGGAGATTTCAAAAAGCATCAAAGGTTGATATGAAATTATTATCACAAATTGTAAAATCCAAAGAAGCTATTAGGGATATTCCAGTAATTGCTAATTGTGATTTTGGTCATACAAACCCTATTATAACTTATCCAATAGGAGGAAATGTTGCTATTAGCTTCATTGATAAAACTCCAAAAATAGAAATAATGAAAGCATAAAACTTTCTTAAATATACTATAAATACAATATTTTGTAGGGGTGTGTAATGTTTATATTAATAAGGTATTTGTCCTTTTTGAGAAGTTGGATATGTACCACCAAAAACAAAGCCTTGCA
>DHQH01000105.1:0-200 GCA_002410125.1 Alphaproteobacteria bacterium UBA5343 | reverse complement strand
TATTAATTGCGGGGCTTTTTTGTGATTTAAAGTCCTTGTTTCAAATGGTTATAGTTTATATAACTATTATATGTTTTCTGTATTTCTTATAGAAATATGATATTTAAACTTCTCTGCTGTGCCGAATCTCTCTTTTTTATTACTATTGATACAGGTAATATAGTGGCAAAAGTAGTGGTTTACAAATTCTTTTTTGTCCC
>DHQH01000108.1:4882-5137 GCA_002410125.1 Alphaproteobacteria bacterium UBA5343 | reverse complement strand
CAATTTCTTTTGCAACAGATACGCCATCTTTAGTAATTTTAGGAGCACCATAAGATTTATCTAAAACAACATTTCTACCCTTTGGTCCCAATGTTACTTTTACTGCTGCAGCTAAAGTTTCAACACCTTTTAAAATACTAGCTCTTGCATCAGTTGAAAATTTAATTTCTTTTGCCATTTTATTTTTCTTCCCTTATTTTGATTAATGTTTTTTCCTGTCATTCCTGACCATTTCCGTCATTCCTGCGAAGGCAG
>DHQH01000108.1:0-4662 GCA_002410125.1 Alphaproteobacteria bacterium UBA5343 | reverse complement strand
GTCATTCCTGCGAAGGCAGGAATCTCTAAACTCTTACTCATATATAATTTATCTAAAAATAATTTGATTATTTTAACATGTATTAATTTTGATAAATTCCAAAAATCTCTTCTTCTTTCATAATTAAGCGGTCTTCGCCATCAACTTTTACTTCTGTGCCTGACCATTTACCAAACACAATTTTATCTCCGACCTTAACATCTAATGGAATAACTTTTCCATCTTCTGTTTTTTTACCATTGCCAACGGCTTCAACGATTCCCATAGAAGGTTTTTCTTTAGCAGAATCAGGAATAATAATTCCGCCTGCTGTTTTATTTTCTTCTTCTACTCGTTTAACTAGAATTCTATCATGTAATGGTCTTATACTCATTATCACTCTCTCCATTTTTATTATTAAATTATAAGCTATTTCTTACTTAGGTCTGATATATCCAATTGTCAATATTGGCAGACTAAATTATTACACATAATCTATATTAAATTATAACTATACTGGTCTGAAGGATTTTTTTCTCAAGGCGCATCAGCTTCAAGAAAATTAGAAACCCTAGTAGAAATACTACTTGGGTCTTCTAATTTATCGATGAAGATAATGTGATTTGAGGAAAAAGACGAAGACTATCGCCTAAAAACAGCAATCGAACAAAACACCATACCAATAACAAGCCCCACAAGAGAACCAGCAGATACAAGCTCTACATCTCCAACTACATTTCCATATATACTAAGGGGAAGAGACACTATTAGAGCAAAAATTATACCTAACATTACATATCTCGGAGCCAATTTTTTAGAGTATATCGCAAACAAAACAGGCATTGCAACAGTACTACCAACAGCCCCAATAATAAATAAGATCCATAAAATATTTAGCTTTGTTAAAGAAATTACTATCGCAAATACAGCAGAAAAAAGCATCGCAATACGACCAACTCGTAATATTTTCGCATCTATATTTTTCTTATCTTTAAGATAATATTTCTTATATATGTCCATCCCTACTAAAGATGAAACAGCACTATAAACTGAGTCCGTCGTTGAGAAAACTGTTCCTAAGAAAGCAATAATAAATAAAGTCAAACCAAATTCAGGCATAATATGCCTAACCACCTCAATAACTGTCATTTGAGTATCCACAATTCTTATTGATCCTTCTACGACTAACACCTGACCAAAAATGCCAATAACAGAAAAAATCAATACAAAAGCTGCACAAATAACACCAGCCCATAAAAATGGTTTTATTGGATCACTCCCTTCTTTATAAGCTACTAATCTTTGAAATATCATCTGATCAACTATTGGAGTAACAAAAAGAATTATAGCCATTGGGATTCCAAAACCCATAACAAGATCATAATTAAAGAAATCTACAAATTGTCTTTCCTTACCATAAATAAGATCCGAAGTAATCATTGATGTATCAATTCCAATTGCAACAATTCCAATGATTATGATCATTAAAACAAACATCATTACAAATTGAACAACATCAGTAACAACTGAGGCTTTAAGACCACTAATCATAGAATAAACAAGAGCCAATATAATTGCTGTAGAAGCACATACAATATAATTAAAACCAAATGCAGCATTAAGCAAAAGCCCTGTAACTGTTGCCCCTAGTGTTAATGCAAAAATTTGGAATAAAATAATTGCCACAGTCATAGCAATATGAACAGATTTAGATTTATTACATTTTGAAGTAACAAATTCTGGAATAGTCAAAGCATTTGGTGCCTGACTTCTAATTTTTTCTGCAATAAAAGCAAAAATAACAAATGAAATAATTGTTGTTAAGGCAAACCAAATAATTCCTTGAATCCCATAATCATAACCAACCTGAGCTGTGGAGAATAAGTTATCTGCCCATTGCCAACTAACAGCAGTTGAAACAGCAATTCCAAAAACACCAACATTTCTATTCGCAGCAAAAAACGTCTCTATCGTTCCATCATGTCTTCTTTTTAAAGAAACAAATAACATAAACAAGGTAAATAGAACAGATAAACCTAAAAAACCATAAATACTCATAACTCAAACCCTTATCAAAACAACAATATTACTTCTTATTTAATTTCTTCAACTCTTTCTCCAACCTCTTAAGTCTATCATTAATTTCCTGATTAAGATCATGGTTTTCATCAGTCATGCTATTCATGCGAGACATTTCAATAACATCAGTTACAATAGAAACAACCATTGCCAGCACAATAAAGATACTAATTGCAATAAATGACACAAAGAATATCCAAGCATCAGGATAAAATGCCATAATAGGTCTTGCTATATCATTTGACCAACCATCAAGAGTAAATGTTTGGAATAGAGCAAATAAAGAACTCCCTAAGTTAGCAAATTCTATAAAATCGCCACCAAATAAATAGACAGCCATTACTGCAAACACATAAAAGAACACTATCAATAAAAACATTGTAGAAATCACACTAGGAATAGCGGCCAATAAAGATCCAGAAACATTTTTTAATTTTGGTAATATTGAAACTAATCTTAATAATCTTAAAACCCTAAAGGTTCTAAGTATAATAAATGCTTCCCCTGCTGGAATAACTGAAATTATAATAATTGCTAAATCAAAAACATTCCAACCATCTTTAAAAAATCCTCTACCATTAGCAATCATTTTCAAGACCATCTCAACCACAAAAATGCCAAGACATAAATAATCAAGACCAACTAAATTAACTTGAGTTTCATAAGCAATGCTAGATGAAGTTAATAAACCCAAAATCACCGCATTACACAAGATCACTAGCAAGATAAATAATTCAAATCTTTTACCATTCACAAAATTTTTCAAAAGTTTTATATCTGTTGACATAATCCCATATCCCTAAATAAAAACAACATATTGTAATATTATTATCTAATACACTAAAAAACAAAAACTATTTGATTCTTATACACCAACTAGAAATACCATCTCTATAAAAGCCGCAAACACTAAAAAAGGCCCATAAGCATACGCTCTTTTTTTATTAACCAAACAAAATACTAACATAATCACACTAGAAATAATCACTATTGACAATAAAGAACCAATCCCAAACCAAGCACCAAGCCCAGCTAATAATTTAATATCCCCGCCGCCAAAAGCATATCTATTTCTCCAAGCAATCAAAAGACAGGCAACCACAGGCATAAAATAACCAAATGCAAGACCTAATGAGCTCCAAATAGCAGTAACATCTAAAGCTCCAAAATTAGCAGCCACTACCCCTAAAATTAAGAAAGGAATTGTCAAAATGTCAGGCAATAATTCGATTCTAATATCAACCAATGCCATTACCAATAAAAGCCATATAAAACCTAAATAAAAGCATGGAAAAATATGAGCTTGCACTACATTTTCAAAAACTAGATAAGTAACTATAACCGATATCACCCCTGTTAAAATTGAAGAATATATCAACTTACTTAGTTTCTTTTTATATTGAGTAATTTTTTCTGATTTAGATTTTTTAAAAAATTTAGGCAACTTAAATATCTCATAAATAGCTACAGCTAAATTAGACGGCATAAATTTACCAAACCTTCTAGACCATAAATTAACAATAAAACCAACCATAAAACTCACAATTAATAAATCACTATAATTTTCCATAAAGCTTTTCTTTCAAAATATTCTCTTCAACAATAAAAGGATTTTATTCTAAAATACCCCAAAACTAAAGTAAAAAATTCTTCCAATTCCAAAAAATTATGATAACTTAGAAGCGAAACTAAAAAATCGGAAAAATTAATGAAAATAACAAAACTAATTAACTCATATCTAATGAAGCAATTTTTGCTTAACTTCCTAAATGTACTCCTAATCATCATGGGCATCATTTTACTTTTTGATACCATAGAACTATTAAGATCCGCATCATCTAGAGAAAATATGACTTTCTTTGTTGTTATGAAAATGGCAATTTGCAAACTCCCTCAAATGGTAGATACCGTATTGCCCTTCGTAACCATGATTGCTTCAATGGTCACCTTTTGGAAATTAACAAAAACCAATGAATTAATAGTTATGAGAGCTGCTGGAATTTCTGTTTGGGAATTTATTGGCCCGATTCTTTTAGCAACATTTTTAATTGGAATTTTTAATATCTTTATTTTCAATCCTATTTCTGCTTCAATGTATAAACATTATGAAAGCTTAGAAGATAAATATAAAATGCGTCATGTCAGCCCTCTTTTCTTCTCATCCAATGGACTATGGCTAAGGGAAGCTAAAGACGATAACACTCACATAGTAGTACATTCAAAATCTGCCAGACAAGAAAATATTGAAGTTAAGTTTAACAATCTTTCTATTCTAGAACTTCAAGAGCAAAACAAATTAATCAAAAGATATGAAGCCAAAACTGCCACACTAAAAGAAGGCTTTTTTGAATTAAACGACGCATGGGAGATAACTCCAGGAAAACCAAGTAAAAAAATTGAAACTATGCAATATAATACCTCCCTAACATTGGGAAGAATTCAAGAAAACTTTGCCTCCCCAGATACTTTGTCGTTCTGGGAATTACCAAAATTCATAGAGTTTTTTGAAAATGCAGGCTTCTCAGCTCTCAAGCATAGATTACACTGGCTAACCTTACTAATTTCACCATTCATGCTTTGCTCTATGGTGTTAGTTTCAGCCAT
>DHQH01000042.1 GCA_002410125.1 Alphaproteobacteria bacterium UBA5343 | reverse complement strand
GGGGTTAATGTCTGTTAATGGCTATGGTATGAATAAAAACATCCATAAAGGGATTTTATATTATAAAGAAGCCGCTAGTCGTGGTAATGATTGGGCACAATATCATCTAGGTAAAATTTATCATGATGGACTAATCATTGACAAAGATTTGGCTATTGCTACAAAATGGCTTAAAAAATCGGCTGTTCAAAAAAATAAACTAGCAAGAGAATTATATTGTGACATATATACAAATGAAAAATATCTAGCAAAAACTGATGAATTTGCTAGCATTTGGTGTAAGGAATAAGGGATATTAGTGATATGAAAAAACTATTAATGCTTTTATTAATATTAATAATAAATATTGGGGTAATTAACGCTGCTAATATTAATAAGCCAGATGAATTATTAGATACAACTCTAGAAACTCCTTATGGTTATATCCCTAACTATCGTCAAGAAGCCAGAGATATTATCACCACCTTTGCCAAATTTGCAAAATCTCAAAATAAAGAATTTGAAATGTTTATATTTGAAGGACGCAAACTGCTAACCAAAGAAGACTGGGAATATGATCTAGAAGAATATTGGGATGCTAAAAAATATGGTTTAGTTAATGAAGATGAAGCTTTCCTTCATAATCTTTTTAACCGTGACAGAAATGAAAGTTTAGTTGGCTCTAAAACTCGATTATTTTTAAAAAATATTGATGGGGTTATCTTAGATAATTTATATTGCGGCAATAGGCCTCTTACTCCAAAGCAACAAAAAGCTATCAAAGACCACAAACTAACTATTGTTTCTGTTGAAAAATGTAAAGATGGTAAAAAACTCTTAAAAGCTAAACAAGAACTAGCAAAAAAGAAAATTCCAGTTTATGGTTATGTAAATGAAAATAATGCATTTTCTCATATTCCAACTAGTAGGGAATTTTTTGAAAATGCAGATAATATCTCCACTAGCAAACAAGCTAAGAATTTCTTATATCAAAAATATAACAATAATTATTCATCCAAAGGTGTTTGGTTAGAAGAGTTAAGAAATAATAATTTGGATATAATTATTATAGATCCTTTTTATGATGAGCATATTGCTCTTAAGGTAGATGAAGTAAATTCTCTAAAATATAAGAAAAATGGTATGAGAAGAAGAGTTTTTGCTAGAATGTCAATCACTGAAGCAAAAGATACTAGATATTATTGGAATGACGAATGGCAAATTGGTAATCCATCTTTCTTAAGAGTTGGCTCTTATAATAATGATAATTCAGCAATCACAGATTATTGGGATCAATCTTGGAAAAAAATCATTGGTGAATATTTCAAATCAATCACTGATTTGGGTTTTGATGGTGTTGTGATAGAAGATATCGATAATCATAAATATTTTGAAAAACTAACCCCAATTGACTAGTAGGTTAGTACCATTACTACGCTAAGCATAAATCCATTAAATAGGGTCAACCCATTTTGATTTTAATTTGCATTTACCTTCTTGAGCATGAACTTGACATTTTTTAAGAGCTTTTTCTTGTGCAATTTCAAAAGACACAGCACCACAAATCGCTCCTGCACTAGTTAGGATATTATCAATTTTTTCATAGGCAACCGCCCCAAAACCTTTTTTCTGACATTTAGCAATTATCTTACAATTACTATCACCCTTAGAGCAAGTCTCTAATACTTTTTGAACAGCTTCTTCTCTAGAGTTTATATTTGATACGGAATGAGTACTAGTAACTCCAATTGCCACCGCACTTGCAGCTTTTACATCATTATTATAGCAAAGTATTAAAGTGCTAACAGTTAATGCTAATATGGATTTTTTCATAATTTTTCTAACCTGTTTTTTTATAATCAATATCTAAAATTTATTCTGCAAATTGCTAATTTTCAAGCCATTCTTAAAATTTATTATAAAAAATTTATAGAAAAATTAATATTTTTGTTATATAACCAATAATAAGATAAAAAATAAGCAATTAATCAAGGAATGAAAAATGCCATTAAAAATAGAGTTAAAACCAAATGAAAGAATTATTATAGGTGAATCACTTATCACTAATGATAAAGAAAGAATTCGATTTTATATTGATGGTAAAGCACCAATCTTAAGAGAAAAATTTATATTAAGAGAAGAGGATGCTAACACACCATCGAAAAGAGTATATTTTGTAGTTCAACAAATGTATTTATCGCAAGATCCATTAGAACTTCACGAATTATATTTTGAATTGGTAAGAGATTTACAAGATGCAGCACCAAGCCTCATTCAGCACACAACCCAAATAAGCGAAGATATTTTGAAAGAAGACTATTATGCTGCTATTAAAAACTGTTCAAAATTAGTAGCCCAAGAAACAGAATCTTTTGGAGAAGCATTTGAATCTATGAAAGCTCCTATTACTGAAACAGAATAAATTAACTACTAAAATGCTTCAATACTTCCAGTCAACAAGAAGCTATCTTTTAGATAGCTTCTTTTTATATCCATAATCTAATTTTATATGGTTTCTAATAAAGATTACATTTCTAGCATCCATAGGACTTACAAGTTTTATATATCCATAACGACCATATTCTTTTAAGAAGTTATCATATTGATATTGTTTTTTATCATAGAAATATATGCCTTTTTCTCCATATGGAATGAATAATATATCAGCTCTTGCATCATTTTTTACAAAATCAGTAAAATCATCAATTCTCATATAATTGATAGCATATCCCTTCATATGTTTAGGTATATAATGCTCAAACCCATTAGAAAAAGATGTAACAGATACATTTTCTTTTATATCCAAGCTATAAAGAAATCTCATACTATCAAGGGCAGGTCGTTTTACATTATATATAGCATACATTCTTGAACTATGTTCTTTATTTGGTATATTATGAGGCATTCTAAATGCATTAGGAGTTATAAATAGCAATATAACTAAAGACACTGTAAATTGTTTATTTGATATTGATTTATTCCACATAATATTAAGGCCGAGTGCAAATATTGTTAATATAAATACAGCAGGGGCTAATAGATAATGTCCATTAGGGAAAATAATTACTGATCCTGCAATAGGGCCCAAGCAAATAATTGCCCATTTTAATAATTCAAATTTATATTCATTCCAAAATCTTACAATATGTTTCTTATTAATCACCATAATGGCAATCACAAAAAAGAATATTGCGGTAAATAAAATACTCTCAAATCTAATTGCTTTATAACTATTTGATGGAATTATAATAGGGAAGTGGTTAAATACACTTTCAAATAAATTTACGAGCAAGTTTTTAATGTTACAAAATATATGTCTGAGCATATTGTAAGGGGAGCTAAAAAATGCTTCTATAATAGATTTAGCACCATCAAACTCTTTATCCCAAACCCATTCCATTCTGCCAGAATATGATAAATTATTTGGAATTTGCGAACCATTACCCCAGCTGTACCAGTTTTTTATAAAATGTTCTTTAGAGGCTAGTAATGATCTTGATGTTCCTCCTGATAGAAAGGGGAAAGCCCCAAATAGCTTGATGATAACGATTGGCAAGAATGCAAACAAGCTACTAAGCCAATTATATCTAACATTACCCTTATCTATGAAGTTAAAGATTATAGCTGTAATCACACAAACAATAAATCCAGTAAAAAATTCAGGCCTGACATATGAGGCAAGAAGTAAAAAGCAAGATAATAAATATAATTTAGAGCTATTAGTATTCAAAAAGCTCGATATGTAAAGTCCAAACACTATCAATATAATCGCAAACTCCGCCATTTTTGCATTTAACGGTAGGTTTAGCTGGCATATCATCCAGACGAAACTAACAATTACCGCAAACAAGCTATTTTTAGTAATTTTATTTATATATAAGAAAATAGCAAATGAAGATAAAATAGATAATAAAACAATGTTACTATAATAAACCCCAATCACATCACTGTGAAACCAGCCAACAATTTTTAACCACATAGCATAAAGAGGACCCCAGCTAGCACTAAACTCAAATATAGCACTCCATGGCTTTTGAGACAGTCCTATAAAATAAGTCCCAAGCTCAGTGGTCAAATCAGTATATTCTCCGACTCCGAAAGAAACTCTCAAATTCATTAATAATAAAAAAAACAATCCTATATATATTTTGATATTCTTGTTTTGATATAGTTTATTGATAATATTAGAGAAAATTAATTTCATTGCTAACATAGTTTTTTCCTTAAGTTATTGTTAAGAATTATGTCCTACACTATAAAAAGATATTGTAGTAGTTACAATAGATAATGAACAAATATCATATCCTTTGTGATAAAAATGTGTAAATATAAGCAGTTATGAGACTTGCTAATAATATTTAACCTTTTTTTTACTATTAGAGGACTATGATGTTGGTATGAAATACCTTGTTAACGGGGTTATTTTATGATAAAATAAAGTTTGTATTGTAAGAAAACATACAAATTTAGTTCCACAGAAATTGGAGAAAAATTATGGCTCAAATCTCACTTACAGCGTCAATGCGCTCTAACTTACAATCTTTGCAAGAAACACAAAGATTATTTGATATGACACAAGAA
>DHQH01000109.1:4117-24108 GCA_002410125.1 Alphaproteobacteria bacterium UBA5343 | reverse complement strand
CTATATCTTTGTTGTCGATTATTTTGCTCAAGTACTGGTCTTTGTACTAGTCGCAAACAATCTCCTAAAATATATTGGTTATAAAGGTTACTTATTTCGTCAAGTTAAGTAGTAACCCTTGATTACAATATTGGAGTGTTTGTGAGAATAATTTTTTAGAAGATGTTGATTTTATTTAAATAATTTTATAATATTAAGTTAGAATATAAACAATTCTATATATAACTTATAAATTATTGCGTTATGGAAACACCAAAAAAGATGACCGTTAAGGTCTTGGGGTTTGGTAAAGTTTTACAACCCCATTTAGGAGGGCATAAGTTCTTATTAGTAACAAAAGAACTTGGATTCATTGATTTTTTCTTGAAATTAACTAGAACCGATAAAACTCTGTATATGACAGAGATTGGTCACACATTGTCTTTCACATTGCTTCATCAAAGTGGTGAAAAATGTGAATTAGAAAATGTTGTTAATGAAACAATGAAAGAAACAATTAAAAATCTATAACTATGACAGAGCCAAAAGAGCAAAATATTATTGTTAAAGAGTTTAAGAAATACTTTGATGATAATATTCAAAACTGGGTATTTGAAATTGTGCCTAGAGAAGGAGAAAAAGTGGTGATTAAGAGGCAGGAAAAAAATCTTCCTGTAGGATTGATGGAAATCCAAGTAGGAGATGAATTATCTTTTACAAATCATATGGGTTTCATTGATAATATTGTGAACCACACATTTGCTTAAGTGTTTAAAAAAATTAGTTAGCGGTGAAAATCTTAAAATAAAGGTGAATAGCTGTTATAAGAAAGCTGAGATGGTTATCTTGGCTTTTTTATTTTTAAATTGAGTGATGGAAGAAAACATATTGACTTTGTTGAATAATTTTATATAAACAATATTCTCTTTCACATCTATTAGGAATTAAACTGTTATGAAAAATGTATCTTACGGTATAGATTTTGGTACGACTAATTCTGCAGTATCATTTGTTAGTAATAGTCATACACCAGAGTTAATCTCTTTAAATAAAAATCAACATAATACAATACCAACAACGATATTTTTTCCATCAAAAAACACACAATCCCCTTTATTTGGTGATCAGGCAATAGATGCTTATATATTGGGGGATGATGGTAGATTTATGAGATCTATTAAAAGGATATTAGGTACAGATTTGATGAACTCTTCAACCATAATTCAATATTCTTCGATGGATTTTAGTGAGATTATAAAAATCTTTATTGAAGAGCTAAAAAAGCAAGCTGATGAATATGTAAAAATAGATGTAAAAAATGTCTCAATAGGCAGGCCGGTTAGGTTTAGTGATGATGATAGATATAACCATAAAGCTCAAGATTTTATGGAAAAAATTGCTAAAAATGCAGGATTTGAAAATATTACTTTCCAATATGAGCCAATTGCAGCGGCTTATGCTCATGAAAGTCAGTTAACAGAAGAAAAACTGGCTTTTGTAATTGATATTGGGGGTGGTACATCTGATTTTAGTATTATTAGGCTTGGTCCAAATAATAAAAATAAGGTTGATAGAAGTGATGATATTCTTGCCAATACTGGGGTTTGTATTGGTGGAAATGATATAGACAAAGCATTTTGTATTAAATCTTTTATGCCGGAATTTGGTAGCAAAACTACATATGGCGGGCAGGGTGCATATGATAAGATATTGCCAGTTCCTAATTTGTATTTTCATTCGCTTGCAGAGTGGAGTAAGGTGAATATGATGTATAATTATAACAATATCACTCAAGTAAAAAAGATATTTAATCAAAGTAATGCTCCTGAGAAATATAGAAGACTTGTGCAATTGTTTGAAGATGAGAGTGCTCATTTATTGTTAAATGCTGTAGAAAAATCTAAAATTGAGTTATCTGATAAGGAAGAGATAGCAGCAATGCTTGATTTTATTGATGATAATCCTGAGATATTATTAAGTAAGAAAGAATTTGAAAGTTCGATCGCAAAAGATATTAGCTATGTGGAGAGAAAAGCAAAAGAATGTTTGGGTTTGGCTGGGATAGATGCAAATAAAATTGAGTTATTGATTTTAACAGGTGGTTCTACAGAGATACCTTATGTGCAAGAAAAAATGAAAAAAATATGTCCTAATGCATTGATATCAGGATATAATAAATTATCTTCCGTTGGTTTAGGTTTAGGGTTTGATGCGAAGAAAAAGTTTGGTTAATTTATTAATTAGAAATTTTACTTGATTTTGTGAGTTTTTGTGCTATTTTCTCGCTTCAAGAAAAATATTTTTTAACAATATAAATTTTTAATTATTATGAAAACACAAGAAAAAACAGCATCGGTTGTAGTATCAACTTTTTATCAAAGTGGTGAATTTTTTATTTTTGAGATAACAACCCTATCAGGGAAAGAACTTAAGTTTGAAATTCATGAAAGTTGTGTAACAAGAAAGATAAGGCATATCAGAACAGGAAGTCAGATTAGTTACACAGAACGAGAAGATGGTTTGCTAACTAAGCTTAAGAATCTTACATATGATGATCATATAGCACAGCTAAGAGAAGATCATAAGAAAAATAAGCAATAATAAGCAATATCTATAAATTAAAGGTTGGCTGTTGTTAGCCTTTTTTATATTTCTAATGTAATAAAAAAAAGCTGGGAAATAATCCCAGCTTTTTTATTTTTGCTAAAAGTTATTAGCTAGCTTCTTTCTTTGCTTGTTCAGCTGCCATGAATTTTTCTAACCAATGGATGTTATAGTTTCCATCGATAAAGTCTGGTTGAGCAATAATTTTTTGTTGTAATGGGATAGTTGTGCTAATTCCATCAATAACAAATTCTTCTAATGCTCTTTTAAGTCTCATTAAACAAGCATTTCTGGTTTTTCCTCTGACGATTAATTTTGCAATCATAGAATCGTAGTGAGGAGGGATTTTGTAACCAGAATAAATTCCAGAATCAACTCTGATGCCTAAACCACCTGGAGCATGATAGCTAGTGATTTTACCTGGGCATGGGATGAATGTTTCAGGGTCTTCAGCATTGATACGACATTCAATAGCATGACCTTCAAAAGTAATATCATCTTGTGTGTAACCAAGTGTTGCACCGCTTGCAATTCTGATTTGTTCTTTTACGATATCAATATCTGTTACCATCTCAGTAATTGGATGTTCTACTTGAAGTCTGGTGTTCATTTCAATGAAATAGAATTCACCTTCTTCAAACAAGAACTCAATAGTACCTGCATTATAGTAACCAAGATTTTTCATTGCATCAGTACAAACTTTACCAATTTTTGCTCTTTCCTCGTCATTTAGAGCAGGAGAAGATGTTTCTTCTAATACTTTTTGTTGGTTTCTTTGTAATGAGCAATCTCTTTCACCTAAGTGAACACAGTTACCATATTTATCAGCTAAGATTTGGATTTCGATATGTCTTGGTTTTTGTAAGAATTTTTCGATATATACAGTGTCATTACCAAAAGCAGCTTTGGCTTCTGTTCTTGCCATTCTGAATGCTTCTTTTAATTCTTCTGTAGAATATGCAATTTTCATACCTTTACCACCGCCACCATGAGCAGCTTTAACGATAACAGGATATCCCATATCTTCTGAAACTTTGATAGCTTCTTCAATAGTTTTGATTTCACCATCAGAACCAGGAACAACAGGAAGACCAGATTTAATAGCTGCTTCACGAGCTGCGATTTTGTCACCCATGGTTCTCATATGTTCTGTAGATGGACCAATAAAGTTAAGACCGTGAGCATCACACATTTCAACAAAGTCTGCGTTTTCTGATAAGAAACCGAAACCTGGGTGAATTGCATCAGCACCGGTTATGTGAGCTGCAGAAATTATTGCTGCTTTGTTTAAGTATGAATCAGCAGATTTTGCAGGACCAATACAAACAGCTTCGTCTGCTAGTCTTACATGCATTGCATCTGTATCAGCTTCTGAGTGAACAGCAACTGTTTTGATACCTAATTCTCTACATGCTCTATGAATTCTAAGGGCGATTTCGCCACGATTTGCTATAAGAACTTTTTCAAACATAAAATTATCCTATAATTGCCATTGGTTCTCCGAACTCAACAGGTGAGCCGTTTTCTACTAAGATTTGTTTAACTGTACCAGATTTTGGTGCTTTTACAGGATTAAATGTTTTCATAGCTTCAACCAAGAAGATTGTATCCCCAGCATTAACAGTATCACCAACCTTGATATAGTCTGGTGTGGATGGTTCTGGAGCTGTATAAACAACACCAACCATTGGAGATTTAACAGCATTTGGATCATTTGCATAATCTGTGCTTTCTGCAGGAGCTGCAGTAGGTGCTGGAGCTGCAACAGGAGTGGCAACAGGAGTGGCAACAGGTGCAGGAGCAGCAACAGGAGCTGGAGCTGCTGCGGTTACAACAGTGCCATTATCTTTAGATAAACAAACTCTAAAGTTTTCACCTTCAAATTCTAATTCAGAAAGATCTGCATCGTTAAGGATTTCTGCTAATCTTCTTATTGTTTTTGTATCTATGGGAGTTGACATATATTTACTCTCTTTGTTGTTGTTAAAATATTTGTATTAGACATTATTATAGCTATTCAATACAAATTACAATAATAAAATAGACATTTTTAGAACTTTTTCCAGTTTTCTAGTTATTAATTAATGAAAGATGGTAGTTGGCACATAATTTGCATCTTAATTGGTAAGTAAATTTAATTTTTAAGGATAAAGTTATGGGCTTAGGTAATTTTACAACTAGTGTTTTGGGGATGACTGCTAACTCTCATGCGATTGAGCAAATCGGTAAGAATGTGGCTAATATGACAACAACTGGCTATAAGGCAATTGATACTCAGTTTAAGTCTTTTGTTGATGATGAGAATTTTCCAGTTATGGCGAATGGTGTTCAAACAGTAGATAGGCAATTTATGGGAGTTACGGGGAATATTCTACCTAGTCAGAATAATTTACATGTTGCTATTAATAACCCTGTTGGTATGTTTATGGCGACTTATGATGTTGCTGGAAATGAAGAGCCTTATTTTACAAGGGCTGGTGATTTTGTGCCAATTGAAGCAGCAGAAGGTCAAGATCAATATTATCTGGGTACTGCAAGTGGGCTTTATGTTCAAGGTTTTATGGCTAATGATGATGGTACATATTCTGATGATTTGTCGGCAATTATGGTTACTCCTCCAAGTGAAATTGAAGGAACTCCAACAACTCATTTTGATATTGGAATGAATTTACCAGCATCTGGTTCGATATCAGAAAATATTGGTGTATCAGTATATGATTCAAATATCGATCAGCATTTGGTTAGTGTCTATTTTGATAAAACCGATGTAGCAAATCAATGGACTTTAAACTTTAGATCTGATGAGTTGACTGTTGTATCGCCTGCTCTTGATGAGCAAAGTGTTACATTTAGTCTTGATGGTGATTTATTAACTCCAACAGAGCCTGTAACATTACAAGTGGAATATCCAACAGGTGAGACTGCTGATATAACATTTGATATGTCTGGGCTTACTCAATTTGCTGGGGTTAAAAATATTAATTATATTGAACAAGATGGGGTGTCTAATGGTAATATTGTAACCTCAGCTTTTAATGAAAATGGTGAATATATTGCTAGATATTCAAATGGTATGACAGTTTCTATGGCAAAACTTGCAATAGTTGATTTTCCTGCTAGTCAAAATTTAGAAGCGGTATCTGGTAATCTATTCCAGTATAGAAGTGATGCTGGTGATATGAGAGTATTAAATGCTCCTGGCGAAGCCACAGATCTGTCACTAAAAGTACAGAGCCTAGAGATGTCTAATGTAAATTTAGAAGATCAATTCTCTAAAATGATTACAGTGCAAAATGCATATTCATCAAATTCACAAGCATTTCAGACTCAAGATGAGATGGTGGAGGCGGTTATTGACTTAAAAACCTAGGGGTAATCTTCGTCTTTTGCACGAAATCACATCATCTTCTACGATAAATAAAAAGACCCAAGTAGTATTTCTACTAGGGTTTTTTATTTTCTTGAAGTTAATGCACCTTCGTAACAAAATCCTTCAGACCCCATTTAATGGGGGAATGTTTGAAATTTTTATAATTTCCTAAAACCTAGATTTTATTTTTCTAAAGGTTTGGGTTCTTTTTGTTCTAAGGTTGTAGGTTGAGTACTTGATTCAGGTTCTTTGATCATTCTTCGTCCCTTTGTTTTTCTATTGGGGTTGTTCTTTCAGCCGTTGTTGGTTCTAGGCTATTTTGCACTTCTTCATTTGCCATTATATTATTTCCTATTGGGTTATGTGTACAGTGAGTATGGTATATGTTTGTAGTAATCATAATTGTTGATAATATAAAAAAAATTATAAAGAAAAATCTAGAAAATTTATCATATCTAGAACCTCTTGAGTAATATTTATGGGTATTGTTCTCTAATTCTTTGATTTTATCTTGGTTTTTGTTTGTTTTTTTTAAAAACTCTTCCAGTAGTTGATCTTGATAGTCACATCCTCTAATTGTGTTTCCATATCCTAGCAAGTGAAAAACTATTATTGTAGATAATATTATAAAGCAAAAAGCATACATTATAGATATGGTTATATTACTGAATTCTATTTTATTATATATGTTGAATAATATAGGAAACATGGCTACGGATATTACTAAAATAGCTTTATCTCGCATTTGTTGATTTTCTTTATGTAATTTTTTTATTTTATTGTGTAATTCTGGATTGTATTTTGTCATAGTTATGTTGCTACTCTTTTAATTATTTTGTTAATGTATATCAATTTTTAGATTTTATCAAGACACAAAAAAAGGCAGGGAGGTTAGTCTCTGCCTTTTTAATTTATGTTGAGTAGGTATTACTCATCAACAACTTCTACATTTACTTCTTCTGCATTGTTGTTGGTTGTTTTAGCTTCGTCGATTGCTTTTTGTAAAGCATCTTCGCTCATTAAGCCACGGCTAGCTAATTTACCATTAACAAGAATTACAGGAACACCATTAAGTCCAATTTCTCTTGATAATTTGACATTATCATCAATTATTTGGTTAATGTTATCAGATTTGATGTCTGCTTTCATTTTTGCTACATCCATTCCAACTGATATTGCTAATTCATCAACTTTAGCTTCTGTTAGAGATGATTTGTTTGACATAATAGCTCTGTGGAATTCTTGGTATTTACCTTGTAGGTTAGCAGAGATAGAAGCTTTAGCAGCATAAGCTGATGTTGGAGATAAGAAGTTTAGAGGTTTTGCTACCCATTTAACATCTGCATTTTTTGCTAAAGTTTTTTCAACTACTGTATCCATATGTTTACAGTAACCACAGTTATAATCAAAGAATTCTACGATTGTTACTGTACCGTCTTGATTACCTAAAACTGGAGAATTTGGATTGTTTTGTAATTTTTCTAAGTTTGCATCAATTCTTGCTTGAAGTTGTGCTTCTTGTTCTGCTTTGAGGTTTGCTTGATGCTTTTCAATTGCTTGTACAACAATTTCTGGTTTTGCAAGAATAAGTTCTTCTACAGAAGTACCTTGTTCTTTTTTGCAACAGCTACAAGAAATTGCAATAATTGCAACGATAAGAGCTAAAACAGAGATGATTAAGTTTAAGTGCTTTTTCATTGTTCTTCTTTCCTTTTTTTATGAGGTTGTTAAACAGGGTTTGGTTATTAATAGGTAATAATTTAGCAGAAAAAATCTTATAGACAAGTTTTAATTATTTTTATTATAGGGGTTTTTATAAGATTTTAGATCCCCGAGCCTATAACTCGTTGTTAGGCAACTTATTATGGCTCGAGGATGACGGTGGTGGGGTAATTATGGGGGTATATCTATAAAAAAAGACCAATGATGTTGTCATTGGTCTTTTGAGTTTGATGTTATCTTTAAAAACTAGCTAATGATTTTTTTCCACCAGTTTTTCTTTTTATCATCAGTTGGTTGGCTAGAATTATCATTATGGTTGTTATTGTGGCTATCATATAAAACTACAGGTTCACTATTGTTCTGAGTGTTATTGTTGTTTCTTGGTCTGTAGTTTTTATTATTGTCTGATTTGTTGTAAGGCTTTCTACCTTTTTTATTATATTTTCTAGGTTTTCTTCGGTTGTAATTATTACCATCTTCTGATGTCATTTCTTTTATATCAGCTTCTTCAACAATTTGATTGCCAAAGCTGTCAGTCCTTACAGTTTTTTTGAAGTTACCTTTTTTATAATTTTCTCTTTTTTTTCTGCCTTTATTATTGCTTGGTTCTTCAATCAAATTACCGTTGATTTCATTATCTAAAATCTCATCCTCGGTATATTTTTTTTCTTCTTGAGGCTGATCTTTAAGCTGTTTTTCTTCTTTCTCGTCTTTTTGATTATCTCTTAGACTTTGGATTTCTTGTTGAGATAATTTTACTCTGTTGATTGTGTAGTCAGAAAGATAAGTAAGGGTGTTATCACCTTCAATAGTAACATTTAAGCTATAGTTGTGCTCAATATTATTAATTGATGTTCTTTTGTTATTATGAATATAAAGTGCAACTTCTGTTGGAACAGTAATTGTTATAGATTTAGATCTATTTTTAAGCCCTTCATCTTCTAACACTCTTAGGATATGAACTGCACAAGATTCAACAGATCTGATTAAACCTCTACCTTTACAATGTGGGCAGATTTTATAGCTACTTTCTAAGAAGGTTGAATGCATTCTTTGTCTTGATAATTCCATCAATCCAAAGCCTGAAATTCTACCAACTTGAATTCTAGCTCTATCTCTTTTGAGAGCTTCTTTCATTCTTTTTTCTACAGCATGATTATTTGCATTTACTTCCATATCGATAAAGTCAATAACAACAAGCCCTGCAAGGTTTCTCATTCTTAATTGTCTTGCAATTTCATCTGCTGATTCAAGATTAGTTTGAAGGGCAGTTTTTTCAATATCGCCCAATTGCTCAACTTCCCCAGAGTTAACATCAATAGCCACTAGTGCTTCTGTTGGGTTTATAACAATATAACCGCCAGATGGAAGTTGAGCAATTGGGCTGTGAAGTGATTCAATTTGGCCTTCAACTTGATAGCGGTGGAATAATGGAATATTTTCTTCGCTATATCTTTTTACTCTTTTTACATGACTTGGTGTAAGAATTTTCATAAAGTTTTTGGCTGTTTTATAACCTGTTTCACCAGCTACTAAGATTTCATATATATCACTTGTATAAATATCTCTGATAGATCTTTTAATTAAATCACCTTCTTCGTGAATTAGGGCAGGAGCTTTTGAAATTAAGCTTTCTTCTCTAATATTATTCCAAGTTCTAATTAGGTAGTTATAGTCTCTAGTGATTTCTGCTTTGTTTTTATCTTCGCCAGCAGTTCTTACGATTAGAGACATATCGTCAACCATTGGAAGGGATTTGATAATGCTTTTTAGTTTTTTTCTATCTTCCATATTGGTGATTTTTCTAGAAACACCACCTGATCTGCCATTGTTTGGCATAAGTACGCAATATCTACCAGCAAGAGATAAATAAGTTGTAAGAGCTGCACCTTTATTGCCTCTTTCTTCTTTTACAACTTGGATGGCCATTATTTGACCTTCTTTGATTACTTCTTGGATTTTATAACGGTGATATAGGCTATATTTGCTAAATCTTCTGCGTCTTGGAGTTTCTTCTACAGCTTCTATGTCTGTACCGTCATCTGATAAAGTTTCAATGTTTTTATCTTCTGTCTTTACTGTAGTTTTATCGGACAGCTCTGTTTCTTCTTCATTTTCATCCTTAGGAGTTTCTTCAGACTGTATTGGTTCAGAGTGAATTTGCTCTGCTTTGATTTCTTCAGTTTTAGTCTCAACAGGGGCCTCTTCTTTTTCTTCTGTTGTTGCTTCTGCCTCTGTTCTTTCGGTTTCTCTCTTAGCATCATATTCGGCTTGTTCTGAGAATAATTTTTCAATTTCTTCTTTGTCTTCTTCTGGAATTTGGTAATAATCTGGGTGGATTTCCCCAAAAGCTAAGAAACCATGTTTGTTTCCACCATAGTCAACAAAAGCTGCTTGCAAAGATGGTTCAATTCTTATAACTTTTGCTAAATAAATGTTACCTTTGATTTGTTTTCTTATATTTGTTTCAATTTCTAGATCTTCTAATTTTGTGCCATCAAGCAACGCCACACGGGTTTCCTCCGAATGGGTAGAGTCAATCAACATTCTTTTTGTCATATTATATCCTTAAATTCTTTATTCTTTTACCCGGCGATTAAAAAGAATCGTCTTACTTGGTATATATTCAGGTAAATGTTTTTTATTCTTTATATCTTACGAAAGGAGCTTTTCTGTCTTATTATTTAGGTTTCAAAGTTTGCATTATAACTATTATGAGTGATGCAAAGAGCCCATCTTTCTTTAATAAACTGTTTAATTTTGTTATGTGATATTTTAAATATTTAATATCTAAGTTTTCGTTTTTCTATTATCTACTGTTTTGATTTCTAACATATTTTATATAAGTAGATAGCTATATAACAGTGCCACTAAGGCATCTAACATTAAAATTGATATTATATTTTCTTTTTCAAAGCAAGATGTTTTTTTGTTATTGAAGATTTATTTTTTTTAGTGTAATTAATTTTTTATTTAGGAAGTAAACTTATCCTTTAAAGATAGATAAGAAAATTTATTTTTAGATAAAGATTTTGGTATGGTAAAAAAAGATAATAGTGTTTTAGAAAAAATTATCGATAGACGTTGTTTTATAGAGGCAGCGGGAACTTTGTTTCTTGGAACAATTATGCTTCCAAGTTCTGCTTTTGCTAATGCTAAAATCTCAAATGCTAGAATCGGGACTAAAACAAATGGTCTTAGATTTGTATTTGATCTTCCAAAAGAAGTGAAGCATAAAACCTTTTTGTTGCAGTCTCCTAATAGGGTAGTGGTTGATTTACAATCGGTTGATATGGATAAATCATTAGAATCGATTAAGGATAATAATGGAATCATTTCTAAAATTAGAATCGGTAAACTTGGTACTAATGGCACAAGGGTGGTTTTTGATTTGGTAAAAGCTGCTGAAATTAAAAAATCATTTTTATTAAAGCCTCAAAGTGGTTTTAATTGGAGATTGGTAATAGATTTAGAAAAAGTAACAGATGCTCAATTCTCATCACTTGTTGGGGGTAAAGCAGAAAATAGTATTGAGAAAACAGAAAAGACAGAAGTTGTTAAGAAAAAAGTTATTGTATTAGATGCAGGACATGGTGGAAGAGATCCAGGAGCAATCGGAGTTAGTGGTACTAAGGAAAAAAATATTACCCTAGCTATGGCAAAAGAACTTAGCTCAAAATTAAATGCAACAGGTAAATATAAGGTAGTATTAACCAGAGATAGAGATAAATCTCTAAGACTTAGAGATAGGGTAAGATTAGCTCGTAAAGCAGAGGGAGATTTATTTATTTCCCTTCATGCAGATAGTAATAGATCTCGAAAAACAAGAGGTTTGTCAGTTTATACATTATCAGAGAGAGCATCAGATAAAGAGGCGGCTCAACTTGCTGCTAATGAAAATAAAGCTGATATTATCGCAGGGCTTGATCTTGGTGAACAAACTAGAGAAGTGGCAGATATTTTAATAGATCTTGCCCAAAGAGAAACAATGAACCGCTCAGCAGAATTTGCAAGTTATATGGTTAAAGAAATGAAGAAGAATGTAAAACTTCTTAGAAATACTCATCGTTTTGCAGGCTTCGCAGTGTTAAAAGCTCCAGATATTCCATCCGTATTGTTAGAAATGGGATATTTATCAAACAAGACTGAAGAAAAACTACTTAAAACCAAAGCATATCGAGCTAAATTGGCTCGTTCAGCAGTTGAATCAATTGATAACTATTTTTCACAAGTGCAGAAAGCCTCCCTTTATTAACTCAATTCTAAGAGTATCTATGTCGTTATTTAAGTTCTCATTTACTAGTTTGTAAACGTTCGAACTTAAATGCCTAATATCTATCTCTTATAATAGAGTTAATGTGAGAGAGTTAATTAACTGTAGTATTTTTCTTGTTGCCTAAAACTTGCCGACTATAATTAGTACAATTGTTTAATTTTAGATATATATTATCGTATAATTTTGCTTGAAATTTGAGATTTAGAAAAAATATAAGAAATCAAGTAATTATTGAAAAATAAAAATTGACAAAACACTTATGTTTGTCTAAATTGTGGGTAAATGTTAATGTTTTCAGGGGGGTGGTTACTATGGTAAAAAAAGAAAGATTTAATGTAGAGTTTGATATTAAGGCTTCTGAGTTAAGAACAGTTGTTGAGGAAAGTAGAGGCAATAATGAAATTCCTTTAACAGATGCTGAAATTGGTTATGTTACTGATTATATAAAGTCTAATGATAGGATATTTCCTGATAGTAATCAAAAAATAGAAGAATATATCCTTGATAGACATTTTACAAATGTTGTAACTCCTAAAGTTCTAAGAAATTTTAAAGATGAAGCCTTGAAGGGATTATTAATAAGGACAGCTGCGAAAAATGGATATTCATCTCATGGAAATAATGATGATATTAGGATAGAGAATTTCTTAGATGTGTTGTTAGAAAAAAACATTACTAGTGAAAAACTGAAAATTACAAGTTTAGCTATTGGTATTACTAGTTATGGTGTTAGAGATAAGCTGATTAATGATGTATCAGTAATTTTACAAAATCAGAAAAATAGTGATGAGATAGTTCGAGAGTTATTTAATGAGAATGATGATCAAGATGGTTTTGATGATATTATAAGGCAAAAGATTTTATTAAATAACTTTCAATCATTTGGGAAGGAAGATTTTGCAGGAGAAAAAGGTAAAGAGTTACTAATAAAATTACAAGATAAAACTGAGGTGGCTCAAAATCATAAATTATCCTCTAACATTGCTTGGGCATTATATAATAATCCTAATCTTTATGATGATATTATAGATGTTGTTAAATATGATATTGATATGAGAACTAATAATCGTCATTTTGATGAAGAGTTACAAAAATCTGTAGATTTTATTGTATTGAATGCAAAATCAGATGATAAAAGAAAAGATAAGGCTATTGGATTTATAAAGCATGCATTGAAAAAAGAAAATGATTTTTGGCAGAATTTTAAGTTGGAAAATGTTGCAGATAAATCATTTGATGAACAAGCAAAAGAAAAAGTTGATTTTTTGGTAGATAATCTAAATAAGAAAAATGATGCTCAGTATAAAGTTTCTTTGATTAATATGATAGGGGAGATTCTTAGCAATTCTAAGCCTAAGCATATAAGTCAAGATAAGGTGAAAGTTTATCAAGCATTTTTTGATAAGGTGAATGAGAGTTTGTTAAGTCAAAAAACTGCGGTTAGTGTTGTTAAATTTTATAACTCTATATTAAACGATAAAGATGTGGCTTATGGGGTGCAAAAAGCTGCTTTTGTTGGTTTGGTTGGAGTTGTTGGTAAGTTGCCTGCAAGTAAGAGAAAAGGAGTGCTTTCTCATCAAGTTATTAGGCATATAAAAGGTGAGAATGGAAATGTGTTTTCAACTATAGTTTTAAAAGCAGAAGGTAAGGAATATAGACCATTTAAGAAAAAAGCAATTGATGAGGTGGCAAAAAGGGTTGTTGATTTAAAAGGTGAAAATGATGATTCTTCGTATTTTGATAATGAAATACCGGCAAATGTTGAGATGGATAAGCTAAAAAATGTTGCTGGTGATGATGAATTAGCAACATATGCTATGGGCAAGTTAGAAGGTATTTTAACAAATAATGAACTCCCTAAAAAAGTAAGGGCATATAGTTTTGGTATTATGAGAGAGATTGTGTGTGGTGATAAGTCAGCGAAGAAAGCTTCACAAATATTTAATAAGGTTTTATTAGAAAATGAGACAGATTATTTGATTGATTATGCTACTAAGTCAAAGCATGATATGTTGGAAGATACGACGGGTAGGATTGTTAAAATATCTCAAAAAATTGGGAATTATGACTTATTAATGAAGACGATAGAAGAATTTGTTGAAAAGAATAAGGAAAATAATATTCCAACTAATCGTGATTATAATAGTGTAATATTAGCTAGATTTGCAGATGGTGTTAAAGATATCCCTGTGGGAGACAAGGAGGGGTCGGAAGAAGATAAAGAAAAGTCTAAACAGATTATCAGTATGTTTGGAACAATTATGAAAGGGTATATTAATCCTGCTGGAGGAATTAGAACGGGATATATCAGACAGCCCTTTTTTGATAAATTGAATGTGATTGTTGACCATCATCCAGATCTTGTTGGTGACGTACTTAATATTATTGAGAAAGCTGATTTAGAGGATGAATATATAACAAAAAATCAGTTTGGTGAGTTTTATCACCGTATGCTACATATAAAAAGAAGGCAGGATTTAGCTACTGAGAGAAATGGTAAAAAGGTTTCTAATGTTGTTGCTAAACAAGTTATTAGCAATAAAATATCTAATATTCATTAATTATAAAACTGTGGATAGCTAATATTTGCTTGAAAATCTTATTGAATCATATATCTATAAGCTGTAGTTTATAGGTAAATATATATTCGGTTGGATTTTTAGATATGTTAAAAACGATTTCATCAATACTTAGTTCAATGTTTTTCTTAGCAATTGTGGGGATTATCCTTGCGGTTTATGGATTACTATATTTTGGTCAGGGTCTGCCTGATTATATGCATTTGTCAAAATATGAACCACCTGTTACTACCAGACTTTATGCAGGTGACGGTAGTATGATGAAAGAATATGCCTATGAGAAAAGGGTGTTTGTACCGATTGATACTATTCCTGAAAAAGTAAAAAATGCTTTTATTGCGGCAGAAGATAAGAATTTTTATTCTCATAGTGGTATTGATTTTACAGGTATAGCCAGAGCTATTTTGATTAATCTTAAAAATATTGGTAGAGGAAGAAGGTTGGTTGGGGCATCTACAATTACTCAGCAAGTGGCAAAGAATTTTTTACTTTCTTCTGAAGTTTCTTATGTTAGAAAAATTAAAGAGGCAATTTTAGCGACTAGAATTGAACATGCTTTTAACAAAGAGCATATCTTAGAATTATATTTAAATGAAATTTATCTTGGTATTAGGTCTTATGGCGTGGCTGCGGCCTCACTGAATTATTTTGGGAAGGCTTTGGATGATTTAAGTTTGGCTGAAGTTGCTTATTTGGCAGCTCTTCCAAAGGGGCCTAATAATTATAACCCTAAAACAAAATATGATGCAGCTATTGAGAGGCGAAACTGGGTGATTGATAGAATGTTAGAGGAAGGTTTTGTTGAAGAAGTTGAGGCTGATATTGCAAAACAAGAAGAATTAATCACAGTTAATCGTGAGAGTGGTGGGTTATCTAAAGATAGTGATTATTTCAGTGAAGAAGTTAGACGAGAAGTTTCAGAAAAATTTGGAGAAGAGGCTTTATATGAGGCTGGTCTTTTAGTTAGAACTTCTCTGGATCCTGATTTACAAAAATATGCAGTTGAGTCGCTTAGAAATGGAATTGAAGCATATGATAAAAGGCATGGATGGCGAGGTGCTATTACTAGAATTAGTGTAGGTGAAGGCTGGGTTGATAGATTGGTTGAAGTTGAGCTTCCGATAAAGCCCGTTAATTGGAAAGTTGCTGTTGTTTTAGGTCTTAATGCAAACTCTGCCGTGATTGGTTTGGTAGATGGAAATAAGGCTGTAATTCCGATGAAAAATTTGGAATGGGCAAGAAAGAATCTTGATAAACAATATATCGGCGCAAAGCCAACTAAACCTTCTGATGTATTAGCTGTTGGTGATGTAGTTTATGTACAAGCAGAATCAGTTGGAGCTAAAAATTATTTCTTAAGACAAGTGCCAGATGTTGAAGGTGCTATTGTAGCGATGGATCCTCATACTGGTCGTGTATTAGCTATGGCTGGTGGATATGATTTTAATAAATCGCAGTTTAATCGTGCTACTCAAGCTAAAAGGCAGATGGGTTCTGCATTTAAGCCTTTTGTTTATTTGGCAGCTTTAGAAAAAGGTCATTCTCCTTCTGATTTGATTTTGGATGCTCCTTTTGTGTTAGATCAAGGATATGGACAACCAAAATGGAAGCCTGAGAATTATTCAACTGTGTTTTATGGTCCAACCACTCTTAGAATGGGGGTTGAAAAATCTAGAAATTTGATGACAGTGAGACTTGCTCAAGATATTGGGATGGATACAGTTTCTGAATATGCAAATAAATTTGGGATTAATGATAATTTACCACAGCTTTTATCAATGTCATTAGGGGCAGGGGAAGCGAAACTTATTGATGTGGTTAGAGCTTATGCGATGCTTGTTAATGGTGGTAAAAAAATTAAGACTAGCTTTATTGATAGGATACAGGACAGAACTGGTAAAACTATATTTAAGACTGATGATAGAGAATGTGCAGAATGTAAGCAGATGTTTTGGACTAATCAGGATGTACCTGTGATTGAAGATAATAGAGAGCAAATTGCAGATCCTATGAGTGCTTATCAGATGGTGAGTATTTTGCAAGGTGTGGTACAAAGAGGTACTGGTGTTAGAATGAAATATATGGGCAAGACCATTGCAGGGAAAACAGGTACAACGAATAATAATAATGATGCTTGGTTTGTTGGTTTTACTCCAGATTTGGCATTGGGGGTTTATGTTGGATTTGATAGTCCAAAAACTCTTGGTAAAGTTGAGACTGGTTCAAGGGCAGCTATACCTATATTTAAAGAGTTTTTGGAAAAAGCATTAAAAAATAAAAAAGATACTCCATTTAGAATACCAAATGGTATGAAATTGATGAAAGTTAATCATAAAACTGGTCTTCCTGCAAAAGAAGGTGATGGTGATGTGATTATGGAAGTATTTAAGCCTGATACAGTTTTGAGTGATAAGAGAAATGTTATTGGTGGTGGTACAGAAGAAGTGGTTGAGAATGAAGAAGTAGACGGTCTTAGAATCGGTGCAGAATATTAGGAAAGAATTTTAGATATGCCAATAATTGATGAGAATTTTAAAATCGAAGCCCAAAGTGATGACGTTACAGGAGTTTTAACCAAGCAAGAGAATTATGATAATAAAAAGATTGTAATTATTGCTCATGGTTTGGGTGGTTATATTAATCAGTTTATGCATAAGCAAGCATCTTTATTGATGCCAAAATGTGGTTATGATGTTGCTAGGATAAATTTATACTCTCATAAATATCCGCTGGAAAAAAGTAGTATAGCTATTTTGGTAGAAAAGATAAGAGCGACGGTTAATCATTATAGAAGTAAATATGAAAAGATATTTTTGGTTGGCCATAGTTATGGCTGTATAAATATTTTAGAGGCTAATTTGGACGGTATTACAGCGGCTAGTTTATGGGAAGCTAGCTTTGGTATTGATAAAACTGTTGGAGCTTTAAAACTGGGTGAAGTTGGAGATTATTTTTATTTTGATACATTCGTTGTAAGACCTATAATGTCAAAAGAGTTTTTGGATGAAGTTACTAGTTATACAGAAGAGAAATGTTATAAACTATCTGATGAAATCAAGCACCCGATACAAGTAGTCCATGGTACAGAATCAATACTTTATAAAAACAAGAAAACTTATACTGATAAATGTGAGGTAAGAAATCGTTATGATGTGGTTGAAGGGGCTAATCATATCTTTTGG
This sequence comes from Alphaproteobacteria bacterium UBA5343, assembly GCA_002410125.1. Classification (GTDB taxonomy): domain Bacteria; phylum Pseudomonadota; class Alphaproteobacteria; order RF32; family UBA5343; genus UBA5343. The sequence goes on along the minus strand of DHQH01000109.1, from coordinate 6,396 downwards.
GAAGGTAATACAGCATTTGATTTATTGGATAAGACATTAGACTGGTTTGGAGAATTTTAGGACGATGAGAGCTGATATTTTAGAAATAGTGGATGGGATTAAGCAATCAATAGAATTGCTAAGGAGGAATCTTTGACTTTGATAATTCTTGTTTAAGGTTAGAAGAATTAAATGCATTATCGGAGGATCCTAATTTATGGGATAATCCAGCTAAAGCTCAAAAATTAATGAGTGAGAGAAATAGTCTGGATAGTAAACTTACTAATTTCAAAAAAATTAATAGTGAGTTGAGTGATTTGGTCGAAATTGCTGAATTATCTGAGATGGAAAATGATGAGCAAATGTTAGATGATACTCATCAAAATCTTTTGGAACTTTTAGAAGATGTAAAAAAACAAGAATTAGAAGCATTGTTATCAGGGGAGGCTGATAGTAATGATTGTTTCTTGGAGGTTCATTCTGGTAGTGGGGGAACTGAAGCTTGTGATTGGGCTGAGATGTTGCTTAGAATGTATGTAAGGTGGGCGAACCAACATGATGCAAAAGTTGAGTATATTGAAGAAACTGCTGGAGATGTTGCAGGGCTAAAATCAGCAACGATTAAAATATCCGGTTTAAATTCATATGGTTGGTTAAAATCTGAGTCAGGAGTTCATCGTTTGGTGAGGATTTCTCCTTTTGATTCAAATGCAAGAAGGCATACTAGTTTTGCATCAATTTGGGTTTATCCTGTGGTTGATGATGAAATTGAAGTTGATTTGCAAGAGAAAGATTGTAGAGTAGATACATATAGAGCGAGTGGAGCCGGTGGACAGCATGTGAATAAGACTGATAGTGCGGTTAGGATCACCCATGAGCCAACAGGGATTGTTGTACAATGTCAAAATCAACGTTCACAATTGCAGAATCGTGAGAGTTGTTGGAAAATGTTAAAAGCTAGGCTTTATGAATTGGAGCTTAAAAAACGAGAAGAACAATCTCAAGAAATAGAAGCTAGTAAAACTGATATTGGTTGGGGACATCAGATTAGATCTTATGTATTGCAACCTTATCAGATGGTGAAAGATCTTAGAACTGGTGCAGAGATGACTGATTCTAAGGCAGTTTTGGATGGTGATATTGATAAATTTTTATCAGCATCACTAGCCTCTAAATTATCGGATTAGAAAATGAAATATTTTATATGGATTTTAGATGCGATTGGAGTGTTATTGCTTTTGGGCTTGATAATATTGGGCTGGAAGCTATATAGCGGTCCTGTATCTGTACCGTTTCTAAAACCATATGTGATTAGTGCTCTAACTCCTAGTGAAGGAGATTATAGAGTATCTCTGGATAAAGTTGAGCTAAGTTTTGGAAAGCCAACTAAACCAATTGATGTTATTTCTCATAACCTTGTTTTTGAAAAAATGGATAGGTCTTTTGTGGTTGAAGCAAAAGAGACTTCTGTTTCGTTTTCTTTTAAAGCGTTTTTATCTGGGGTTGTTGCTCCAAAAGCTGTTGAAATAAGAAACCCTCATATTGTTTATAATGTAATCTCTCAAGAAATAGATGAAACTCAAGATGAAGCAAGCCAAAGGAAAGAAGAAATCTTGTCTTATGTTGATGATATTGGGGAGGCTTTTGAGCATTTAAAAGATAGAGGTAATACTTTTTCTGATAGTTATATAAATAATGTAAAAATTGTAGATGCTTTGATTGATATTAATGATATTGCAAATGAAAAATCTTGGCAATTAAAGGATGTAGATTTTGAGATTGATAGAGGCTTTGCAGATATTAATACTAAGTTGTCATTGATATTAAATTATTTGGATAAAGAATTATATCTATCAACTGATATGAACCTTGATATAACAAAGAGTGAGCTAGGGCTTAGTTTTTATTTTGATAATTTGGTACCATCTTATATGTCTGAACAAATTGGTGCATATAAAGAATATTTGGGTGGTATTAATATTCCTCTTAGTGGGTCTTTAATAACAGAGTTTGATTTGGAAACTTTGTTTAAGGCTAAAGCTGATAATTATAAAAAAATCGTAGATGAATCTATTTATAAGTTAAACTTTGAATTATTTGCTAGTCAAGGGGTGGCAAGCTTGCCTAATTTTATTGGTGATACGAAATATGAGATTTCAAATATCAAAATAAAAGGTGGTGCGATTGATACTATTGATAATATCAAAATAGATGAAGCTAAGATTGTATTTGCTGATGGGGTGACTTCTGAGTCAGTAGTTCAGATAAAAGGCTTAAAAGATATAATTACTGCTAATGTA
>DHQH01000109.1:0-3941 GCA_002410125.1 Alphaproteobacteria bacterium UBA5343 | reverse complement strand
CTAAATTTAAGACTGATATGGAAGTCAAATTGAATGGACTTGCTTTTGATAGTTTTTCTAAATATTGGCCAGCAACGGCTGCTAGTAATGCTAATCAATGGTGTGATGAGAGGCTTAATTATGGTAAACTTTATAATGCTCACTTTACCTTTGGGTTCGGAGCTTATGAAGATAAGATAGTCTTATCAAAATTAGAAGGGGTTTCTGATTTTGAGGGAGTTAGTATTTTATACATAGAAACAATGCCAGCAATTGAAAATGCCGCAGGTAAAATCAATTTTTATGAAGACAGGATTGAAATTGTTATTGATAAAGGTAAAACTTATGATTTAGAGATTAGCGATGGTTATGTAAATCTATTAAAACTAGATCAAGAGTTACAATATGCAGATATTAATCTTAATATTGATGGTACAGTTTCAGATGCTTTAAAATTAATAGATAATGAACCTCTTAAATATTCTCAAAAATTAGGGCTTGATTATAGTAAAATTACAGGTAGTGCTAAGACGAATTTAGATATGTATTTCCCGCTTGTGAGCGACCTTTTAATTGAAGATATAGAAATTGATGTGAAATCTGATTTACAAGCTGTGAGTATTCCAAATGTTTATAAAGGTAAACCTGCTGATAATGGAAATTTGAAGCTAGAAGTAAATAGTGATAAAATGAATATTAAAGGTAAGGTTTCTTATCAAAAAACTGTGTTTGATGTTAACTATGAAGAATTTTTCAATAGAGATAAAAATGATAAGAATGTTCAGTTTGACTTTATCTTAGACGAAAATGGTAAGAAAATATTTGGTCTTGATAAATATAAATTATTAAATCCTCCTTATATGGATGGGACTGCGAAACTTCGTGGTGATGTGAGAATGATTGATGGAGAAAGTGGTGTAGTTGGTCTTCATTCAGATCTTACAAACATGGAAGTTATCTTTCCAATGATTGGTTGGGTGAAAGATAAAGGACAAGCTGCAAGCATTAATAGTTCTATTAATTTTAAGGATGATAAAGTAACAAAGATTTCAGGTATAAGGCTAACCAGTGGTGAAGATTTACTTGTAAAAGGTAATGTGAAGCTAGTAGGTGATAATAACCTCGATGTAGTTGAGATATCAGAAATCAAAGGTAATAAAATGGATGCTAGTGTAATCGTAGATTTTGGGAAAAATCAAGAATCTATGAGTATTAATGTAGCAGGAAACAGTTTCAATCTTGATAATATCTTGGATAAAATGGATGAGGAAAGAGATAAAATATCTTCAGAGGATGAAGAAAATGATGAAGACGGACATTTTATAAATTCTGATATATTTATCGCCGTTGATAAATTATGGACTAATGATGATATTTATATATCAAATGTTGGAGTAAATGCATCATATAAAGATAATGAATGGACTAAAATCCAAGCAATTGGTAACTTTTCTGAGAAAAATATCAAACTAGATTATCTACCAAGAGGCAATGGAAGCTACTCAATATTTGCCGAAGCTGATGATGCCGGTAAAGCCCTCCAAGCATTAAGGCTATATGACAATGTGAAAGGTGGTTTTTTAAAAATTGATGGAATTTATGATAGTGATGATAAAATGAAAGGCCTTATAAAAATAAGAGGTCTCAGACTAACAAAAACTCCAATTTTAGCAAAACTTCTAAATGTATCATCCTTGTCTGGAATAGTTGATATGCTAAAAGGTGATGGTATGAAATTCCTAAGAATGGATATACCATTTGAATATCAAGATAAATTATTAAAAATTGAAGATGCTAGAGCCAGCGGTAATGTAGTAGGTCTAACCGCATCAGGAGAGTTAAATCGAAATAATAACAAACTCAGATTTAAAGGTATGATAGCCCCAGCTTATGGGCTAAATAGTCTAATAGGTAGTATTCCTCTTCTAGGAGATCTCCTAAAAGGTAAAGATGGAACAGTATTTGGAGCCAATTATACCATTAGAGGTGATGCCGGGGACCCAGAAGTCAATGTGAATCCTTTCTCGGCATTGTCTCCAAACTCCATAAAAGAACTTTTTAACTGATATTCTAGCGGTTATTTTGTTGTCGGTCATTTTATTCAAGTACTAAATTGTGTACTAGTCGTAAACGACTTCCTAAAACTAACTAGCTATAATATCAGTTAAAATCGTGGCATAGGTGGATGTTTTTTCCTAATACCTATCTCTTATAATAGCTAATTACCGAGCAGGTCGTAAACAATTTCCTGAAATAGTTAGTTGTAGTGTATGATTTTAAACTAATTAACAAGGGTTGAATTTTTATTTGTGTTGATTATCTTATATGTTACTATCTGATTGTAATAAATCATTTTTTATATGGAATTGGTGATGTATTTCTCGAAAGATTATAGGGAGGCTAGGTTAAAGTTCTTAAAAGCTGCTAAAAAAGCCGGCGCAGATATTAGTGAGCATTTACATCCATTATCTTCTGATACACAAAAACTAGCTATGAATACAGCTTATGTCGGCGATAAAAATGCAAAACATTTAATCATTACATGTTCTGGTATTGATGGTATTGAAGGAATTGTGGGTTCTGCAGTGCAGACTATGTGGCTAGATGAGAGTTTCCATAATGATTTAGATAAAAATGTAGCAATGTTGCATATTCATGCAATCAACCCTTGGGGGTATGCTAATAATCGTAGAGTGGATGAAAATGGAGTGGATGTTAATCGTAATTTTGTGCCAAATTTTGCTAATGATAGAGATGTTATAGATATTGGTTATAAAAAAATTGCAGATAAAATTGTGCCAGATGATTGGGATAGAAATAATACAGAACAACTATTTAGGATTTATAGAGAATATGAAAAACAAGATAAATTGAAAGAATTTAGAAAGATTGCAACAAGTGGTCAATATACTAATCCTGAAGGTATTTACTATGGTGGTCAGGGGCATAGTTGGTCGATGTTGCAGGTATTGGGGATTATTAGCAGTAATACGTATAATAAGAAAGAGTTTAGTTTTATTGATGTGCATTCGGGTCTTAGTAAAGTTGGTAAGACCCGTTTTTTGTATTGTCATAGTCTAAATAGTCAAGCTGAAAATAATGTTGTTAATACTCATCCAATTGCAAGTGGAAGAATTTGTTCAACAGGTTTTATATCTAAAAATGTTATACGAGGTAATATGTTATCTTTTATTGAAGAAATGTATAGAGATAAGATGGCTTATGGTGGAGTGTTTGAAATAGGAAGTCAGAAAGATAGAGAAGCAACAGGTAGGTTGCATGGTTTTAATGTTATTTTGAGAGTAGCTAAAGAGCATAGTGCATATAAAGATTATATGAATAAGGGGGATACATATAATTTGAGTAAATGGAAATTACATTCTTGTAAGTTAAAGCATACAGTCGCTCCAATTGATGATGTTGAATGGCAGATTAAATCTCTAAAAAGAGCAAGGTTATTTATGAATGATGCTGTGAGGTTTATGAATAGTAGAAGTAATGGTTTATTTATTAATCAGAATAGTTGGATTAGTGATGTTAGAAGGAAACGAAGTTGATTTTATATATTCGTCTTTTTACTCAAGACACATCATCTTCTGCTTTAAATTAGAAGATCATATATCTTGAGTAAAAATCTATTGGATTTAATTGATGGAGGTGTTTGTTTATAATTTAATTACACCGTGTTTTTTCTTACCAGATGAAATTTTAATTGTTCCATCGATAATATCTTTTTTAGATATTAGGTAGTTTTCGTCAGTGATTTTTTGATCGTTTAATTTAGCTCCGCCACCTTTAATAAGTCTTTTTACCTCACCATTAGAAGAACAAAAACCTATTTCTTTAAAAGCGTTTAACACTGTTATTTCATTTGAAACATTAAGAGTTGGCAGGTCACCACCGCTAGTTCCTTGTTCAAAAGTTTTAATAGCAGTTTCTTGTGCTTTTAATGCTTCTGTGTC
>DHQH01000046.1:2690-7255 GCA_002410125.1 Alphaproteobacteria bacterium UBA5343 | reverse complement strand
TTGGAAATGGATTTTGATAAGATTGTAACAAATGAAGAAAAATATGACCCAGATGGACAGGTGGTTAGATCTACGGTTACGGTTGAAGAGCAAGGGCAATCCAACGAATCTGAAAATGGTGCAGTTTCTGTAGCTGAAAACTTACCTGATGGTGGTCTTGATGCTAATGGAGCAATGGCTCAAACTCAAAATTCAAGAACAGAAGAAACTGTTAATTATGAAATTACTAAAACTATTGTGAATAAAGTTAAAAACACTGGTGTTATAAAAAGAATATCTGCAGCAGTTATGGTAGATGGATTATATTCTAAAGATAAAGATGGTAAGGATATATATAGAGAACGTAGTGTCGATGAGATGGAATTATTAGAAACCTTAGTTAAATCTGCTATTGGTTATGATATTGATAGAGGTGATATGGTTGAGGTTGCTAATATGAGATTTATTTCTATGGAAGATCAGTTTGCAATAGAAGAAAATCTTATACTTGGATTTACTAAACAAGAAATTATGAAAATGGTTGAAGGATTAGGTGTAGCTATTGTTGCAATCTTAGTTATATTACTTGTGATTAGACCTCTTATATCTAAAGCCTTTGACACCAGTCCTCAGCTGGGTATTGATGGCAAAGGATTAATTGGTACGACGTCTGATGGCACACCTCTTTTAGCTGGAGATATTGATAGTATTGATCAGTTTGATGATTTGATTGATATAGAAAAAATTGAAGGAAGAGTAAAATCATCTTCAGTTAAGAAAATTGGTGAGATTGTAGAAAAACACCCTGATGAAGCATTAAATATTATCAGAAATTGGTTATACCAAGACAATCAGTAGGAAAATGGGAGAATAGTTTTGGCTGAAGCAGAAAAAATAAATACTGATGATTATAGAGAATTAAGTGGACCTCAAAAAGCTGCAATTATGATGTTATCTTTAAATGAGGATCAATCTTCTAAATTATTTTCTATGATGGATGATGAAGAAATTAGAGAATTATCTGTAATAATGGCTAATCTTGGGAATGTTAATTCTAATACAGTTGAGCAATTATTTTTAGATTTTTCTGATGCTATTTCTGATACGGGTTCTCTTGTTGGTACTTATGATTCAACTGAAAAATTATTATTAAAAACTCTTGGGCAAGAAAGAGTTGAAATGATAATGGATGAAATTAGAGGTCCTGCTGGTAGAACTATGTGGGATAAGCTAGGTAATGTTAATGAACAGGTGTTAGCTAATTATCTTAAAAATGAATATCCACAAACTGTGGCTGTTGTTTTATCAAAAATTAAATCTGATCATGCCGCAAAAGTTTTGGCCCTACTTCCTGAAACATTTGCCATGGAAGTTATTATGAGACTTCTTAGGATGGATGCTGTTCAAAAAGATGTATTAGATGGGGTTGAACAAACCCTTAGAACTGAATTTATGAGTAACTTATCTAGAACCTCTAGAAAAGACTCTCACGAACTTGTTGCTGAGATATTTAATAATCTTGATAGAGGGTCTGAAAATAGATTTATGGAAGCTCTTGAAGAAAGAAATAGAGAAGCTAGTGAGAGAGTTAAGGCTCTTATGTTTACATTTGAAGATTTATCTCGTATTGATGCTATGGGTATTCAAGTATTGCTTCGCCATGCTGAAAAAGATAAATTAGCTATTGCCCTTAAAGGTTCATCTGAAACTATTAAAGATCTATTCTTTGAAAATATGTCTCAAAGAGCAGGCAAAATGCTTAAAGAAGATATGGATGCTATGGGCCCAGTTAGACTAAGAGATGTTGATGAGGCTCAGTCTGCCATCGTTGCAATGGCTAAGGATCTTGCAGCTCAAGGTGAGATTATGATTATTGAGGGTAATGAACAAGACGAACTTGTTTACTAATTTGGGTAAGGTTTAATGAATTTGAATAATGCTAAAAAATATGAGTTTGATGAATGTTTTGTAATTCCAGAGGATTTTGCTGGAGGAGACTCATTTAACCCTGCATTTGCTAAGAAGCATAATAATCAAGAGCCAGTTACAAATATAAAAGCTGAAAGCAAAATGTTTTCTGAAGAAGAGATGAATAAAAACATTCAAAAAGAAGTAGAAAAAGTAAAAGAAAATGTAAAACAAGAAATTGCTAATTCTTCTGAAAATAGAACTAATGATATATTGGAAAAGATTTGTACTGATGTTGGTATTCTTTTAGAAAAACAGGAAAAAGAATTAGAAAATATATTAAAAGAATGTGTAAAGCTGACATATGGTATTATTGTTAAATTATTGCCGAAACTTGCTAGAAGTGAGACTCTTAGCAATATTGAGAAACTTATTAGTAATACATTAAATGAAGTTAGCGAAGAAAAGAAAGTATCTATCATTGTTGCTAGCGATGTTTTTAGCGATATAAAGAAAAAAATTGACGATATAAAAAAATGCAACGGATTTGAAGGTAATTTGGTAGTTATGGAAGATAGCGAAATGGCCAGTGGCAATTGCAATATTGAATGGAGCAATGGCGGAGTTATTAAAGATATGGAAAAAGTATATCAACAAATTGATAAGGTGATTGATGAATATACTAGCAATATTGGTGAATAAAAAGAGTTTAAAATTTATTTGTTTGGAGTTTAAAAAATGGTTGATAAAAAAGATTTGGAATTAGATGAATTATCAGATGTTAATGCAGAATCTGATACCCCTATTATGAGTAATAGTAAGGTTGATAATCAGAAAGCAGTTAGTGCTTCTGATTTGGAGCCTGTTTATGATATTCCGGTAAAGGTATCAGCTATTCTAGGTAAATCTAAAATCAAGGTTAATCAGTTATTACAGCTTGGTCGTGGTGCTATTGTTGAATTAGATAGAAAAGTTGGTGAACCAATTGATATTTTTGTCAATAATCGCCTAGTTGCAAGGGGCGAAGTTGTGGTTGTTGAAGATAGACTTGGTATCACAATGACTGAAATTATTAAAACAGATAATTAATATAGATAAAGAAGAGTAGATAATATGCATTTGTTAATTATTGGATCATTAAACGGACAGATTGGAACTGCTAGTAAGATTGCTATGCAAAGGGGGGGAACAGTGAGTGTTGCCCAAACAATCGAAGAAGGCTTGGAAGTTTTAAGAGCTGGTAATGCTATTGAACTAGTAATGATAGATGTACAAAATGATGTATCTAAATTTATATCTTCTCTTGATAATGAACGAATTAATGTGCCCGTTGTTGGTTGTGGGGTTTCTAATGACCCTAAGGCTGCGGTTGCAGCAATTAGAGCAGGTGCAAAAGAATATATCCCTCTTCCACCAGATGCAGAATTAATTGGTGCAGTTTTAACCGCAATTTCTGAAGAATCAAACTCGCTTATTTTTGAAGATGAAAAAACTGGAAAAGTTATTCAGATGGCAGATAAAATTGCTAACTCTGAGGCTAGCATTTTAATTACTGGTGAGAGTGGTACTGGTAAGGAAGTTTTCTCAAAATATATCCATTCAAAAAGTAAAAGATCTGCAAATAGATTTGTAGCTGTTAACTGTGCTGCAATTCCTGAAAATTTATTAGAATCTGAATTATTTGGTTATGAAAAAGGTGCTTTTACTGGGGCTGTAGCCAGACGAATCGGAAAGTTTGAAGAAGCAAATAATGGTACACTTCTTTTAGATGAAATATCTGAAATGGATATTAAGCTTCAAGCCAAATTACTAAGGGTTTTACAAGAAAAAGAAATTGATAGAATTGGTGGTAAGAAACCTATTAAAGTTAATGTAAGAATTATCGCTACATCAAATCGCAATATGATGGAAACCGTAAAGTCTGGTTTGTTTAGAGAAGATTTATACTACAGATTGAATGTTGTAAATTTAGATTTACCATCGCTTAGAGATAGAGTTAAAGATATTCAAGTTTTGGCTGAGTTTTTTGTGAAGAAATATTCTGATCTTAATGATGTAGAAGAAAAAGCATTATCAAAAGAAGCAATTACCAAAATGAATGCTTATAATTGGCCTGGTAATGTGAGAGAATTAGAAAACACTATCCATCGTGCAGTATTGATGAGCATGGAAGATGAAATAGAATCTTCTGCTATTATGGTAGATGTTGAGGGGTTTGAAGAAAGTAATGTTGCTCCTAATAATAATAACGAGAATTCAGACCTAGAAAATCAAGAATTTGTTGGAAAAACTTTGGAATCTATGGAAAGAGATTTAATTATTGATACATTAAAACACACTATTGGCAATAGAACTCATGCAGCAAAGATTTTAGGAATCTCAATTAGAACTCTTAGAAATAAATTAAAACAATATCAAGAAAGTGGTATAGAAGTTCCAACTCCTCATGTTGGCGGTTAAAGGATAATAAATAATAATGGCTAAACTACCTACAACACAAACTGGAACTACAGAAGTTGCTACTAGTGGTGGACTGTTTAATTTTGGATCTTTAAAAACTTCACTAGTTAGACCTGACTTGGCATTTGCTCTTGGCATTATCTTAATGCTGGTGATTTTAATCTTACCAATGCCGGCTTGGTTGTTGGATGTTAATTTAGCATTATCAATTACAATGG
>DHQH01000046.1:0-2501 GCA_002410125.1 Alphaproteobacteria bacterium UBA5343 | reverse complement strand
TTTTATCAATTACAATGGCATGTTTAGTTTTAATGACATCGATATTTATTGAAAAACCTATTCAATTTACATCATTTCCATTAGTGCTTTTAATTTCTACTATGTTTAGGCTAGCGCTTAACTTGGCCTCTACTCGTCTTATTTTATCAAATGGTCATTTAGGGGTTAATGCTGCAGGTGATGTGATTAAAGCTTTTGGTGGCTTTATCATGGGTGGAAATTTTGTAATTGGTGTGATTGTGTTTGCTATATTAGTGTTAGTAAACTTTATGGTGATTACAAAAGGTTCTGGTCGTATCGCCGAGGTGGCAGCTAGATTTGCCTTGGATGCGATGCCTGGTAAACAAATGGCAATTGATGCTGATTTATCATCGGGTCTTATTAATGAAACAGAGGCAAAAGCAAGAAGATCTGAATTATCGCAAGAAAGCTCATTTTACGGTGCTATGGATGGTGCTTCTAAATTCGTTCGAGGTGATGCTGTTGCTGGTATTATCATTACTATAATTAATATCGTTGCTGGTATGATTATTGGTATGGTACAAAATGATTTAAGTTTTGCTGAAGCAGGTAATACTTATTCTAGACTTACAGTTGGTGATGGTTTGGTGTCTCAAGTTCCTGCACTTATTATATCGGTTGCAGCTGGTATTATGGTATCAAAAGCAGGTATGACAGATTCTACTGAAAAAGTATTATTAGGGCAGATTTCTAACTATCCAAAAGCTCTTGGTATGAGTTCCTTTTTAGCAGTTGCTCTTGCTATTCTCCCAGGTACTCCGGCTCTTCCATTCTTATTCTTAGCTACAGTTACTGGTAGTGCTGCTTATTTTTTAGATAAGAGTAATAAAGAGCAAATTGAAAAACAAAAAGTAATTGAGGCTAAAGAAGAAAAAGAAAATATTGCACAAAAGGCTTCTGAAGAACCAATTTCTACAGCTCTTAAAATTGATATGGTTAGATTAGAGCTTGGATATGGGCTATTATCACTGATTAATGATGAGGCAAATAAGAGACTTACTGATCAGATTAGAGCATTGAGACGTTCTCTTGCATCTGAACTTGGCTTTGTTATGCCGTCAGTTAGAATTCAAGATAATATGCAGTTAGAAGCAAACCAATATAAGATTTTTGTGAAAGAAGTTGAAACTGGAAGTGGCGATCTTAGACCTAGTATGCTTATGGTTATGGACCCTAGAGGTGAAGAAATTACAATTCCTGGTGAAAGTACAAGAGAGCCAACATTTGGACTAAAAGCGATGTGGGTAGATCCATCTCATAAGGAAGAAGCAATGTTTAGAGGTTATACTGTTGTTGATCCTGCGACAGTGGTTACAACTCATTTGACTGAACTTGTTAGAGATAATATGTCTGAGTTATTATCTTATGCAGAGACACAAAAATTATTAGATGATTTGGAAGAAAGCCAACAAAAACTTGTTAGTGAATTAATCCCTTCTAGAATCTCTGTTGGAGCCATTCAGAGAATCTTACAGAATTTATTAATTGAGAGAGTTTCTGTTAGAGACTTACCTTCTATCTTAGAGGGGGTATCTGAGGCTGTTAGTATTACACAAAATATAATGAGTATTACGGAACATGTAAGAGCAAGGTTAGCTAGACAGATTTCTAATGATAATCAAAATGACACTGGGTTTATTCCACTGGTTACATTATCAGCAGAATGGGAACAAGAATTTGCTGAATCTATTGTTGGTAATGGTGATGATAGACAATTATCAATGTCGCCTTCTCAATTACAAAGCTTTATCAATAAAGTTAGAAATGTTTTAGAAGAATTTGCTATGAAGGGTGAAACCCCTGTGCTCCTAACTAGTCCTAATATTAGACCTTTTGTGAGATCTATTATTGCTAGGTTTAGACCTGCAACAGTAGTGATGAGTCAAAATGAAATTCATGCAAAGGCAAAAATTAAAACCATAGGACAGATTTAGCCCTATTAAATGGTAATCAATTGGTTGATAAAACCATTAAACTCGTCTTATTGAGGCTGATAACTTAAAATCTATACTTGGATTATTTTACAAGATTGTTTACTCTTGATAATCAAAATAGACAAGCAAGGTAATTTAAGATATGAAGCTGGAAACTTTTATAGCAAATGACATTTCTGAAGCAATGAGCGAAGTTAGGAAAAAACTTGGTAGAGATGCTATTATAGTTTCATCAAAACAAATTGAAAATGGTAAAAAAGTAAAAGTTACTGCTGTTTTAGAACAAGAAAATAAAAATGTATTTTTAGATAAATTAGACAAGGAAGAAAATCATATCAGCCCTGAATATGTTAAAGATATTGAAGGGCAAATTAAAGACCTTCTTAAATATCATTGTTGTGAGAGTGATATTATCAAAAAAACAGTATCAAAGATAAAAAAATCAAAAGCAATTAATGACATTAAAAATGTTTATAATATAAAAAATATTTTAACAGAAATATTTGATAGTATTTTTGATTTTTATGATATTTCACTAACACCTTT
>DHQH01000066.1:5347-6262 GCA_002410125.1 Alphaproteobacteria bacterium UBA5343 | reverse complement strand
ATTGCAGTTCTCATTTTACGTACTAAATCTTTGATATTTGCATCAGCGATACCAGAAGCAACAGCAGTATAAGCAGGAGCAGCAGTATAAAGTCCCTCAATATCAGAAGCACCACCAGCACCAACAGCAATCTTATTGTCTACAACCGTATTAACGTTAACTCTTAAAAAGTTATCTAATTCAGCAGCAGCTAATACCTCATCTTCTCCGAATTCCTCTGTTACTGGTAAAGTGTCACCAATTTTAACTAATTTCTTAGTATATTCTTGGAATGCAGCAGTAGACTCTGGAAAAGCAGCACCCTCTGCAACAGCAGCAGCAGCACGAACAACAGTAGCCTCATCCCAGTCGATATAAGAAATAGTACCGTTGTGGTTACCATCTCCAACAGGGAACTTACTAAAGTAATCGTATAACGCCCTTTTCTTAACTCCTAATTGACCGATGCTGTCTAATCTTACAGCTTCTGTATTATTAGCAATTGAAGCACGTGTAACGTTTGCTTTTAACTCTACTTCTGTAGGCTTACCGTTTAGAATATCCTTAATAGAAGTAAGGTTTTCTTTAATAGCCTTTTGTAAGCTATTCTTACTTTCTAAGTCTTTTCCTTTTGTTTCTAAATCAATTACTTTGTCTGCTAATTCATCAATTTTAGACTGTAATTGTGCTTTTTCAGCTTCGTTAGCTGATTTCATTTGTTCTTTTGCTTCGTTTACGGCTTTGTCAATGTCTTTTTTTAATTGCTCGTTTTCGAAGTTTCTTTTTTCTGTAGCATAAGCATCTCTTTGTTCAGATGTCATTTCTGCTAACTCTCTTTCGTTTTTGTAACTAAACATTTTGTTAAATTAAATTTGGATTAAACATAAATTTGTTTTGAGTGTCTTTTGACGGCTCGGTTGTAGAAGTGACATCTGT
>DHQH01000066.1:676-5171 GCA_002410125.1 Alphaproteobacteria bacterium UBA5343 | reverse complement strand
ATCTGTGTCGGCTTCTGATTTATTTTCTAAAGTTGGTGTTAATTCGTTACTACCTAATAACACCGCACTTATTTCTATTAATTTCGCTTCACGAACAAACCAGAAGTAACCTTTTTCTTCTGCGTGTTCTTTGTTTCCTATACTATCAATATTTTCTTGCCATACCTTATATTCCTCCTCATATTGCTCATCATTAACTGCTAAATCAATCTTAACGTATTGCATTCCTACACTATGCTGGTTAATTTGTCCGCTTTTATACGCATTGAATATTTGACTATTATAATCTCTTTTAATAGCACTATCCATAAATAATGCTTGTGTATTACCTGACTTACTTACGCCTAAATCTTTCCAAGCTATATCTTTCTCATAAACATCAATAGGCTCTCCAACCTTAGCAAGCAATTTATACTCGTGGTCGTGTAAATGAAATATATTGCTTTTACGCTCTTTAACGGACTTAGTAAATACACCTTTTGCGTGTACGTCATCGTGGCTATCTATCCAGAAATAAGTATTACCAATAATAGTACGCTGTAACTCGTTGTCATCATTCTTAAATACTCCTTTTATTACTGCATCACTTTTTATAACAGCGTTTAAACCTCCTTTTACAGTCTTTAATTCTGCTTTCTTTAACGCAATATGTTCTGCTTTATTTTTTACTAAATCCGCTATATTCATTTCTTTACGTATTTATTTTTAAGAACTTCAATCTTATTATCAATAACGCTTTTTAAACTTTCGTTATTAGTTGAGTTCTTAATCTTTTCTAACTCTTTAATTTTATCTTTTATCATAACCCTAAATCAGTCTTTAATTTGTCGCTCATTTCTTTAGCTTCTGACGCTGTTAATGTTTGTGCATCTACTCCAAGTCTTAACGCTTCTTGATACGTCTTAAACGTTTCTATTTTAGTCCTCATTACCGTTTGCATAACTGGTAAATGATTAAATGAAGCTTTTAATGTTTCGCCTCTTTCGTTTAAACCCCAAGACAAAGCAAAACTATCCAGAATGTAATCAGCAGTACTTTGAATACTATTTTGAACATACCTAATAATACCTTGCTCTTGGTTTTCATATGTACTACCTGAACTCGATGAATAGTTTAAAATATCTTTGTTACCCTCAAAAGCTAATAACACAGTTAAAGAATCATTACTAAACTGCTCATCTAAATAAAGCTTTTTCATATCACTAACTAAATGTGTCACATCTACGTTAGCATTTGATATTAATAAAGACTTACGCCCTATTTGTTTATGTATCTCTTTTTTGTCGTCTGCTTGTATCATTGGTGTGCCCTCTGAACTGCTTTTATTACTTGCAAGATACTTCTGCGACATCTTTAAATTAACATTCTTAGACTTTAAGTTTTCTTCTATGTTTTGTAAAGTCTTAACTATCGATTGAACACGACTTGGTGAGTGCATCCATTGGTCAGGACTAACGTTATTTGCTAAATCATAAAAAGGAACCAAACTACCTATCTCTATATTATGCTCTTTATTATCTAAAGTGTACTTAACTTTCTTTTTACTAAAGTCTTTCCATTCTTTATCATTCTTAATAAAGTAGTTTAATTTTTGAGTTTCGCACCAGTCTAATTGCGTAGGTATTAAGTTATATAAGTTCGTTGGTAATTCAGATTGAAATCTTTTTATCTCGTATGTATAATTCTCGCCCTCTGCTGATAAGTACCACGCTAATTGAAATAAAAAGTCTTGTTTAGATTGAAAGTAATTAGGTTTATTAAGCAACTTCAATTCAGGACTATATTCTATAACATCTCCTTTACTGTTTAAATGTTGTATTTGCATTTGACTGATTAACTTACTTCTTAAAGCTATTACAGTCATTAATACTGGATTAGTTAAAGACCAATCTAAAAAGCTTTTATCGTCATTAAATGCGTCAACGTTAGGAAAGTATGAGAAGTTCCCAAGTTTATCACGTGTTACTTTTATGTTGTTTCTACCGAAAATAGATGAGAATATACCCACTTACATATAATTTTATAAGCAAAAATACAAATAAATTAACGTTTTTTTTAATTAGTATAGCAACAGTATTGTAATTATTTAGTATATTAGCGAAAAATATATATTATGAGAGAATATAAAATAATAGAAAATAAGTTGAGATACTTTATTTTCGAAGTGAATGAAGATAAGTTTAATAAACCAGATAAACTACGCAAACAAATAGAGTTTATTAAAAAAAGAATAATAAATAAACATAATGATATTGTTTTTATAGATAGTGATATTGGATATATTGAAGATAATTTTATAAGAAACAAAATAACATTACGTTTAAGATTTGCAGATGCGATATGAAAAATAAAGACTTAATATATGGTGTTTACGATTGCGTTTCTATTGAATTGCAATTCTTTGTTGTTGTAAACTCTTTAAGCGAGGGTTTAAAAGACTTAACTTTTAAATTAAACATACAACAAGAAAAAGGTAAGACAGTAGATATTAATAAAGAAATAGAAAACTATAAAATAATATACAATGACTGAAAAAGAAGTATTAGACGAAGTATTTAACACTTATAAATGGTGGGTTGGCTTTTGCTCTCGTAACTACTCAACTATATTAAAACATAGATATTACAACACTACTTTAAGCCAGAGTACAATAGATAATATAATTAAACATTGTGGCTATAAAGTTTTAACAGAAAAAACATATACTAAATGATATTTTTTTATATCTTTGACTCGAGCAAAAAATTACATACTTTTTTGTGATTAAAGGGAAAATAAATGTAAAACGTTCTTACCCGATTTGAATGCATAATTTTTTTAACCGTATTAATTAAATAATGTTAAAAGAAGTTAATTTGTTGGAATGTATCTCAAATCAAAAATAAATTTAATTATTAATAGCTTAATAGCCGATAAGTTTTTGTTACATTTTCTTATCGGTTATTTTTTTAGCTTACTCCTAAATACTTACAAACCCAAGTTATGACATATCTTAAAGCATCCATATAATGGTCGTCTAACTTTATAGGTCTATCTAAATTAACGCCTTTTATTATCTCCCATTCGTAATTATCATATTCGTACTCGAAGTCTTTATCGTAAACATAAAATATCTTAAACTTACGAACTAAACCAATACCACCCTTTACACTATCTGCACCTTTCTTAGCCATTAATACATTAAAACCGTTACGTATTAAATCTAAACGGCTCTCTCTGTCTGCTGGGTCTACTACTAAAACATCTTTTTTCTTTATTATACTTTCTAATACAGCAGGTAAACCGTTAGGCATATCATTCATCGGAACGTATAAACGTGGCTTAATATAAAATTCATCTTCTCCGTTGAACTTAATAGATACTAAAGAAGTAGGGTTTTTATGTCCGAAGTCTAAACCGTGATATTCATTGTAAGGCAGGTTATCGTAATCGTAAGACTCCATTAACTGCCAATTATTGTATATTTTATTTGGCTTTTCTGCTTTAAGTCCTAAACCGTAAACTTGCCATTTATAGTTATCGGCTGTTTTTTGTTGTATGTTATATTCTGTTGGTTCGTATGATAATATTTTTCTACGCTGTTCTTCAGGACAAAATGGATTATCTTTGAAAGTACTATGTATTACTATTGCGTTATCTTGACCGCTTAAATCATCAATCCAATGTTTAGACTTAGGGTTCCAGTCAATTAAAACGTATTCAGATGTACGCATATCAATTTGGTCGAATGTATCACGGCTTATCTTGTATGGTTCGTTAAAGTGTGCTATATCGCCTTGAAAACCGTGTACTCTACTTTCATCATCTCCTCCACAAATCTCTATTGTTGATTTATTAGGAAAATGATATATGCTTTCAGTTTTATTGAAAGTTAAGTGTTCGTGATTTTCAAACGTCGGTAAGGCTTTCTTAAAATCGGCTAATACGGTGTCTTTTGTGTCTTTTTTTGTTTCACGCCAAATAGATATACGCCTATGTTTTTCAAACCCTTTTAAGTAGTGTGTTTGTAGTATTGAGTGAGTTTTAGATGAACGAGAAGAACCAGTAAGTATAATGTATCTATACTTTCTTTTACCGTCTGCTTTAGTTTCGTGTATCGCTTTCCATATCTTCTCAAATACTATTGTCGCTTTCATTCATCTTCTTTAGGTTTTACTATTTCAACTGTAAAAGGTTTATTGTCTATTTTCTCATCACCAGAAGTTAAATCATGTCTATCTTTCATACCGTGATTATTCTTTAGTATAAAAATAGCCATTGTTGCATGAGCGTCACCGTCTAATCCTTGATTAACTAATCTATTCTTAACAATATCCTTTGCTCTTTTAATTGATTTAAAGTCTTGGTCGTTAAACTTGTTACAAAGATAGCTTACGAGTTCCTCATATTGACCTAATTCAACAACAGCCTCACTAATCGACCTGCATTTTTTATTATCTAAAATATAGTTTAAAACGTCTTGAAAAAACTCTTTAGTAGTTTCTAAGTCCCAAAA
>DHQH01000066.1:0-445 GCA_002410125.1 Alphaproteobacteria bacterium UBA5343 | reverse complement strand
TCTAAGTCCCAAACCTCATTGTATTTATTTGCCTCTGCTGCTGCCATTACTCTTACGTTTACGTTTCTTAATTTCTTTTATAAAGCCTTTATTAGATAGTTGTGTTAATCTATCTTTATTTAGATTGAGTTTAGTATTAACCTCTACCCATTCTTTAGTTAATTTACATCTATATCTTTTAATACAAATTGCGTTCATAATACAAAATTTTATGCTAATATACAAAAAAAAGCCAACTAAAACTAATTAGCTGACTTTTAAATAATTTATTAATTTAAAAAAGCAAATGGATTGCCCATTATTACACAAATATACAAAAAATAATTAATAAACCTATTAATATAAATAATTTTCTATTCATAATTAAAAAGGTAAATTATCATTCTCAGCAGGTATAGCGTTATTAACTTCTTGTGCTGTTTGTTGAACGTTTGACGTGTCGTTA
>DHQH01000056.1:908-3688 GCA_002410125.1 Alphaproteobacteria bacterium UBA5343 | reverse complement strand
ATAATCCAAATGGCATAATTATAAGACCGATAATTGGAGCAGCTAAGAAATTTCCTAGTAAAGTATAAGCAGCAACACGGTTGAAATGATAAATTGCAAATGGAGTTGTAGCTAAGCTTGCAATTAAATCTGAGAGGATGATACCTATAAAATATATTAAGATTATAGATAAGGTTTTGCTTTTAGTCTTTTGTTTTAAAGTGGTTTTTGTTTTACCGATAAAAGCTTCAAAAGCTGCGATTAGAGCGATAACTGCGGCAAAAGACATTTGAAAACTAGGACCTGTTATGGCTTCTGGGGTTATTAATAAAACAGAGATTGCAGCAAACATTATAACCCTGATTGATATAACCGACTTATCAAACATAATTGCGAGCATAGCAATAGATGTCATTATGAAAGCTCTTTGGGTGGGGATTTTAAATCCTGAGATTATTAGATATAAAAAGCTAATTATAATAGAGAAAATTGCTGCAATCTTTTTATTATCAAATCTATTAGAGATAGCTGGAATAAATGACAGGAGCAATCTGACTAAACCGAAGACAATTGCTACTACCATAGACATGTGAAGACCTGAGATTGATAAGAAGTGAGCTAGCCCTGAATCTCGATAGGCATTTTTAAGTTTTTTGCTTATCTTACCCCTATCCCCAGAAATAAGAGCTGATGCGATTGCTCCCTCATCACCATCAAGGATTTGATTAATCTTATCTGTCATTGAATGTCTTATATGGGATAGTTTATCAATGATTGTTAGGCTATTATTGTGAGAGAGTATTTTTAATCTTGATATTGCATAACCATAACCACCAATTTCATCAAAGAATGCTTTTCTTTTAAAATTATAACCAAGCAGTATCATAGATTGTTGCGGAGGATATAATTTTGCCCTAACGGAGATTATATCACCCTCCCTAACCTTCTCTGATTTCATTGTAAGGGATAGTTTAATCTTTTTAGGAACAACTTCCATTCCTTTAATCTTAAGGTTTGATAATATTGCTTTTTGACCTCTTTTGGGGGTTTGGAAAACTTCATCAACCCTGCCTTCAATATTCCAATTTTTGTAATAACTGGTGATTTTTGGAGCTGAAACATAGATGGCTCTCATATTAGTGTATGCAAAACCAAAGAGATAAGTTCCTAGAATTAAAATGGTTATGAGGATTTTTTTATTATATCTAAATAAAATGGCTAAGATTACTAAAAGCTCTAATAAAATAAAAGAAATATATAATTTGGGTTCAATTGGAAATTCTAGATATGTAATAATACCTAAACCAAAAATAACAGGTAACCATAATGGCCATCTGTCATATTCTTCTAAGAATGAGGATTTAATTTTATCTGTAAGTCTTTTCATTCCTTTAGTTTACTGTAAAGAGATTCTGAAACAAGTTCAGAATGACGGTGTGGGGATAGAATGATATCGTTCAGAATGACGGTGTGGGTATAATAACCAATATTTAATCATATTAGAATATTATGCGAAAGATATAAATTTTAGTTATCTTAAGGAAATTAATATGAAAAAAGGTCTTATCTTATCATTTATAACAATTATATTTTGGGCATTAAGTTCGGTTTGCACAAGATTTGTAGCAATTAGATATGAAGTATCACCTAGTATATTTACATATCTAAAATTCTTTACTGCGGCGATTGTCTTAATAATAATTGCAGGTCCTGGTAGAGGTGGAATTTCAACGATTAAAAGACCTCATACTTGGTTATATTCAATTTTCCTTATTGGCACTAATTTATTTTTTATGTTAACTATGCTTTATATGCCTGCGACAAAGGCTAGTTTATTATTGCTTGGTGATATTGTGGTTTCTATGCCGCTTGTTTGGTTTTTATTTAATAGAAAACCTACAAAGACCGAGATGAGTGGTGCATTGGTTATTCTTGGGGCTTTATATATGATTACTCAAGGACTTAATCCTGAGACTAAATTTCTGGGTGTTTTATGTATTATGATTGCGATTGTCTTTGGAGTAGTGAGAGCTATTATTGCAGAAATTCACCCTGATTCTAATAATGCAAAAACTGTTAAAGATGAATGCAGAGTTACTGGTTATGTATCAATGGTAACTAGTTTTATCTTTATTATTTTTACTCTTATTTTAGCAGGACTAAAAATGAGCCTATCAGCAGAAATTATTGATAGTTCTGTATTTGCTCAAATTTTGCCTGATATTTCTAACTTCTATCATAAAGAAACCGTGTTATCTGGAATTATCATTGGTGCTTTTATTATTCCGTTTAGTATGTATTTCTTCTTCTGTTCGGCTAAACATGCAAAATCAGAAGTATTTTTTATGGTAGCGGCCCTTCATCCATTTGCTATATATGCTTTTGAATTATTATTTGAGAGATGTGGATTATTATCAGCCAAAGAAATATCTCACAAGGATTTGCTTTGCGGATTAGTGATTGTTATTGCATCTACTATTATGATTATTAGAAAACATAGAAAATCAAAGATGTTGGCTGGATAGAGAATTTTACGAGATTGCCCCCATTAATGGGGGTTAATTTTTTCGGAGTTTATTTTTAAGAGATTCCTGCCTACGCAGGAATGACGGTAAAGGGAGCAGGAATGACGGTGAAGAGAGCGGGAGTGACGGTGAAGAGAGCGGGAGTGACGGTGAAGAGAGCGGGAGTGAAAGAATATTAGTTATTGTCATATTGAGTGAAGATAATTTATTATCGAAATCGAAATATCTTTTAGAAAATTTTTGTAAATATATAAAATTATTTTGAGTTAAAAAGAT
>DHQH01000056.1:0-651 GCA_002410125.1 Alphaproteobacteria bacterium UBA5343 | reverse complement strand
TCGACTGTGCTCAAGATGACAATGATTAGGATTTGTTTTAAAACTTCTTAATTTTATCAAGGACTATTTGGGCGGCTTTCTGACTTGGAGTTTGTTCTCCAAAGCCTAGTTTTAGCTTTACTTCATCAAAGTCTTTTAATTGCTGTTTGATATATTTTTTATCTTCTAAAAGTTTGACAGTCTCTTCAACTAGCATCTCTTTAGTGCATTTATCCTGCATCATTTCTGCTACGGCAAATTTTTGTAACAAGATATTTGATAGATTGAAGTATTTTATCTTGCAAATTTTTAGAGCGATAAAAGCAGTTAAAGGATTGGCAATATAAGCAATTAAATGCGGTAGTTTAGCAATAGCTAGTTCTAAGGCAACAGTTCCGCTTGCTGCAATTGCGGCATTAGAAGCAGCAAAAGCATTATGTTTTTCGCTCGTACCTTTTACAATCCGAATATCAACATTCCAATCTTTTAGATGTTTTTCAACCTTTTCTGAAACAGTTGAAACAGTTGGAGTTACAAAAGATATTTTACCTTTATATTTTTCATTTAAGTTAAGAGCTGTTTCTTTAAATACTGGTAATAGTTTATCAACCTCATTATGGCGACTACCTGGGAGGATAGTGATTAATTTATTTTTCTGTGGGATGTTGTGAG
>DHQH01000013.1:737-3894 GCA_002410125.1 Alphaproteobacteria bacterium UBA5343 | reverse complement strand
ATTTAAAAAAGATGACATATAAAGAAAAATTTGAAGCTTCTGAATATAGGGCACATTATAAAAATATAGCAACAAAAATACTTAGGGAGATGACTTCTCTAAGGTCTCTTGTTGAAAACTCACCAATTGCACCTAGACGTTGGATTTGGGAATTAATTCAAAATGCCAAAGATGTTCATCAAAGTGATGGTGTTAGAATTATAATTGATTATTATAAAGATGGTGAAGACTCATATATTGCATTTAAACACAATGGAAAACCTTTCACTGCTGATAATATTAGATTCTTAATCGAGCAGATTTCATCTAAGGATAGGGATAAAAATGATGAAGGAAAACCTAAAACGA
Source organism: Alphaproteobacteria bacterium UBA5343 (assembly GCA_002410125.1). GTDB lineage: Bacteria > Pseudomonadota > Alphaproteobacteria > RF32 > UBA5343 > UBA5343. The sequence continues at coordinate 3,546 of DHQH01000013.1, read as the reverse complement.
CAGGGAAGTTTGGAACGGGTTTCCTCACAACCCATTTATTATGAGAAAAAGTTTTAGTAAAAGGAGTCGCAAAAGAGCCTGAATTAGATTATAGAAAGTTTGAATTAGAGTTGGATAGAAGTGGTTTTCATTTAGATGAAATTACAGATTCAGTTCAAATTTCAAAAGATTCGGTTCAAGACTTAGATGACAAACCAATTTTCAAAGATTATGAAGAAGGTAAGTTTAATACCAGTTTTAATTATTATTTAACGGATGAAATTGGGCATTCTGTTGCTAAAAAGGGATTAAACGACTTAGATAAATGTTTACCATATACTTTTGTCTTTGTTGAAGAATTGAAAACAATTAGAGTAAAACATTCTGGTAAACTTTATAAGAATACAACTGAATTTGAAGAAATTACTCCCAATATTAGAGTTGTAAAAATTCGTATTAAGGAAGGAGTAGAACAGAATTCTTGGACATCACATGAGTTTGCATACCTAAGTAAAAACTTAACGACAATTGCAATACCTATACGAACAGTAGAAAACTGCATTGAGATTAGAGAAATTGAAGAAGGTATTCCAAAATTATTTTGTGACTTCCCATTAATTGGAACAGAAACCTTTAATTTCCCGGTAATCATAAATAATCCGAATTTTAACCCGACTGATCCTCGTGACGGGGTTTTTCTTACTACTTCTCAGCGCGAAAATCCGTTAGCAGAATCTAATAAACAATATATTCAGGAGGCTATTGAATTATACTATGAATTACTTGAGTATGCGTCAAATAATAAATGGTATAATTTACATTTACTAGCACAAGTTAAACCGCTACAATTTTATCCCAATTGGGTAAGTGAGTTATGGTACAAGGAGAATATCCTAAAAAGTATTAGACAAAAGCTTCTCTATACCCCTATTGTTAAAACTGCAAATAATGATTTAAATTCCATTTTAACAGAAGATGGGAAAAAATATATTTGGTTTCCACAATCTACTAGTAAGAAATCAAGAAAAGAACTATGGAAAATTGCTAAATTTTGGTTTCCTTGGGTCTTGCCTTGTGAGAACGATATCGAGATTTGGAATAAGCTTATTTGGAAAGATTGTGGAAAACTAAACTCTGACCAACTTTCTGCTTTTATTGAAAATAAGGGCTCTATAGATGAATTGGAGAATGAGCTGAAAGATATTGAACCATTTCAATGGTTGAATAAATTCTATGAGTTTATCAAAGAAGAAGATGATGATTATGATTCAATTATTAATAAAAGGGCAATATTTCCAAATCAGTACGGTGTTTTTGTAAGAAAGAGTAAGCTTTACAAGGATAAAGGTGATATCTCGAATGACTTAAAATTAATTTTAAACGAGTTAGGTAATGATATTAAAGATGTGCTTTTGCATAAGGAAATAGAGTTTGAACTTGGTGATGATAGAGAAATTGATATAAATTTTGTCGTTAAAGAAATTAATTCCGAAGTAACTTCTAAAGTAAATGATAGAGAGGTCGCAAAAAACTATAAAACGACTTTTAAAAAGTTATTACTCTGGTTTAAAAAGAATCCAGAAACTGCAAAAGAGCTTTTTCCCAACCTGTATAAGAACAAACATTTGTTGTATGATGATGATGAAATTTTAGTGAATATTGAAAAAGCTGAGATGTTAGAAGAACTAATGTCTGAATTAAATATCTCTGAAATTTCTGAAATACGTAACTTGATTGAAAAAGGCCAAAAGCAAAAAAGCATTTTACCAATAACGGAAAATATTTTAACTAGTATGGGGATTACTTCCCTTGAAGAATGGCAGGATGCAATAAAAGACAAAAATTTATCTGAGTTGTTTTCTCATGAATCAACACCAACAACAGATATGTTTGTTTATGTTCAAAGTTTAATAGAAAAAGCCAAAAAGAATGTTATTAAAGTTTTGACGAATTTGCCAGAATATAATCTTGATAACCTTGATACATCGACAGCACCAACTGTCTTAGCTGGTGTTTTCAAAGGAGATAAAGAAATAAGTATTATAGTAAGACCAGCATATAACAATGAAGTTATAATTTACTACGGTTCAGAACGTGATATTTTAGATTATGAACCTTCTGAATTGTGGATTGATGATGACATTGACCCACGTCAAATTACTCTTGGTCACATTTTAAAAAGTTCAAATATCGTTAAATTCCCTGTATAAAGAATATGGAAGATTTAGTAACTCTAATAGGACAACCTGAAAGTGAAATTTTAGAATATAAAGCAGTACTTCCACCTGCCAAAAGTATAGCACAAATTATTGCTTCCTTTGCAAATACGAATGGTGGATATTTAGTTTTAGGAGTTAAGGAAACACCTCAAAAAATTATTGTAAACGGGTTAAGTTCCGACTTTCACGCCAATAGTGTTACGCATAAAGCAATTGATTTACTTACACCAAAACCAGATGTAGAGTATGAAAATAGGCTTTATGATGGAAAACGAATTTATGTAATTACAGTAAAAAAATCGGAGGAAGTTGTTTCTTTAGAGGGTAAAATATATATCAGAGAAGGAAGTTTCTCTAAATTACAAAATCCAATTGAAAGCCCTCAAAATGAGAATAAGCTACAACAACTAAAAGATTTAGAGAGCAAACTTGAAACAAACAAAACAAATGGTACTGTATCTAAGGGTGAGTTTGTTAACCATTACATAAGTATAATAAATATTGCTGACAGATTATCGGAATTATTGTACCCATCATCTGCTGAAACTCCAACAGATAGTCAAGAAGGTAAAATATTAACTAGAATTCTTTATTCATCATGTGCTGATAAC
>DHQH01000013.1:0-481 GCA_002410125.1 Alphaproteobacteria bacterium UBA5343 | reverse complement strand
CATATTTATCTGATTTGCTCTATGAAATTTTTTTAGCAAAACCAGAAACACTAAAATCGACACAAGAAGTTACTATTAAGGAGGTTTTAGACTGTGCAGACATGCAGGAATTTATATCATATTGGTCAAAAAAGAAATTGAGTAAACTTCAACGAGGAAGTGTTAAAGGTTTTTTATCTGAAAACAAGCAAATAGATAAACTTCAAGTAATTGACAAATCTACACAAGATGAAATAGAAAGAATTTTGCAAATCAGACACCTTTATGCTCATAGGAATGGAATTGTAGATGAGAAATTCTTGAAATTTTATCCTGAACCATATCAGCTTAATGAAGAGCATCGTCTCTCAATAACGGATATGATAACACATCTTACTTTTTTAGTTGACTGTGTTGTGAAAATAGATGATAAGGCTATAGAAAAATATGATTTGAGTACAATTGAATAAAGCACATATCGCTAACATTTAGCCTCCGATCA
>DHQH01000008.1 GCA_002410125.1 Alphaproteobacteria bacterium UBA5343 | reverse complement strand
TACTAATTCTTTTGCTTTTGTATTAGAAGTAGTTTCTACCATACACCCCTTCATTATAATGTATTCGTTTGTAGGATTCCCATCTATCATTAAATCACTATCGCCTGCAAACTTTCTTAATGCTTTTAGTCTCCTAACTTTTACTTCGCTCATTGTTCTTTTTGATTTTATTCTCTTTTCTAAAAATTCTTTCACTTCTTTTAGTTGTGGGTATGGGCCTAATTCCTTCGCTCTGTTTTTGTGCCATTCTGATTGAGATTTATAGAACTCCTTATCATTAAATAATTTATTGATAGTATCTACCCAATCTGTTATACGTTCTTTTTCTATTAGTAGGTTTGAACCTTTTAAAGCTTCTTTTAGCCCAGGAGTAGGATTAGCAATAACTGGGATGCCTGAACTACTAGCCTCCACTGCTGTACGTCCATAGCTTTCATACTCGCTAGGCATAATAAGTACTTTAGTCTTCTCATATACCTTTTTAATTTCGGATGTATGCTCTATGTAAGTGATATTCTTAATAGATTTATCAACTATCTGATCTGCATAAGAACCAATCACCCCGATAAAGTTAATATGTGGCATTTTCTTAGCTAACTCGATAAGTATTTTACCTCCTTTGTTTTCGTTTACATTAATCAGAGTTACAAAGTTTCCTTTATTTTCTACTTCATAATCCTTCCAATAAACAGGCGGATAAAGTAATACTGAATCTACTTTGTATTGAAGCTCACGCTCTACCCATTCACTATTATATATTACATAGTTTTGGAATTTATCTCTACGTCTTATAACAGGGTAATCATGATGATTGTGTATAAGGTGAGTAATTGGCAATTTCTTTCTATAAGCAAAATCAGAAGCAAATCCAGTTTGACCTAAGTGAGTAAATACCATTTGCCAATCATTTCTAAAATAATCAGTCGGGTTAAATGGGTGTACCCTCACATTGTCTATAGTGTACGGTTCTGTACACTCTTTGGAAGCTACTTCTATATCCCATCCGTTTTCATTGAGGTATTTAAATAGTGTATGCGCTGCCCATTCTGCGCCTGCATTACTAATCGGGGGGTAAGCGTGAATATGTGCTAGTGCCTTAATCATAACTTTATAAATTTAGCTAATAACATACTATGTGTGTATTTACAAGGTGTTGGCCCTCTAAGGATTTGGAAGTCTTTTGATTTAAAGTCCTCTACACTCCATAAAGATTTGTGAATCTCTAATTCGTTGCCATATACAGCCCCCTGTTCGTGGAATTGAGCGGGCGTACTAAAATATATATAACCTCCTTTATTTACCCATCCTTTAACCTTATCGAGTAGTTTAAACCCTTGCTCTTTGGTTAAGTGCTCTATAACATCATTACATACTATCAGATCATATTTCTTATCCGGCTCAAAGTTTACTACATCATCAATATAAACCTTGTCATAATTACCCCAATTAGATGTTTCGTAGTCTCTAAAACCTTCTACACCTTCAATGATAGTTTTGGAATTGTAACCTAGATCAATGTGATTTCTGTAATTAGGAGCGAAGGAGCCAAAGCCGATTCCTAAATCTAGTATACTTTTGAATTTAATTTTAGTGCGCTGTTTCGTGATAAGTAACTCATACATTAAATCAGCCTGCACTGAGTAGCTTCCTATTGGCATAACCCTATTTAGTTTTTGATTTGTAATTACCTGTTTTAGTGGTATTAGTGTTAGTTGGTGTTTCACTTAAAGCTTTTCGTATTTTATAGTCTGATACTTCGAAATCTATTACTTTAAGTATTTTCTTTACTAGCTTCAAGTCTAATTCTTCTATATTGTACGAGAATAAAGCCTTCTCAGCTATTTTCTGATTCCAAACCTCCCAATATATCTCGCACTTTTCTTTTTGTGTAGAACCGTTTAAAATCTCTGGACAATAATGCAAAAGAAGGTTATTAAAATGTAAGTGCATATTTTTCTTAATAAAGTAATCGCTATTAAGCATTGCATTTACTGAGTCTTCTTTGTTTTTGATTTGGTGTATGATAGGTTTATCATATTGTACTGCGAATGGGAGTAGGTAGGATATATTCGCTTGTACATCTTGGGGCCATTCTTCATTCTTTAATCTATAATTAAAATCCCATCTATTATAGATTTGTTCAAAAATAACGTTAACTCCTAACTTTTTTAAAAGGGAGTACATATAGTAACTCCCGTTTTTACTTGTTCCTATTATTTGCATAATCCTAAATGTTTACAAAAAACAATCCCCCTAGAAGGGGGAGAGTTTAAAGTTTTATGTTAGGGTTATTTTATTAAGCTGACCCTAGAGCTAATGCGTTTGCGAATGTACCAGTTATGAAAGCATCCGGTCTGTAGATCGGGAATACTACACTTTCATTGATTTTGATAGTCACAAAGTCTTTTACAAAGTCGTCTGCATTCTCAGTAGAGAATAAAATCTCAGGAGCACGTCTGTCATACAACATACAACCTTGTGCAAAGTCACCTGTTAAGAATGTACCACTTGTGATTGCTGTTGATTCTACTACTGTAGCACCGTTAATCGTGATACCTCCACCTGCGTACTGAGGGAATAAATATCTACCAGTTGTATCCTTAGCTAGTCTAATGTGTTGACCATCTGTAGGGTGAATCATTATGATATTTGGCACATAATGAGCTACCATACCTTGAACTACTGCTGCTGCTAAAACATCAAATCTGTTTACGTTAGAATCTGCTAATGTATCAGTCCATTCACCCACACTAGAGTGAGTAGTAATACCTTGCACCTGACCAGATAAACCAGTACCAAACAATAATTGCTGATCTTCTTTAACTCTTAGTAACTTGCCGAATCTTTGAGTTAAGTAAGCACTCAAACCTGTTACATCTTCTAGCATCTCACGTGAAACTCTTAGGTAAGTACCGATTGACTTACGAGTTACACTTTTTTCTTCAAGATCAACATCAGACTGGCTGTATGCTGCACCCTCTTGTCTTACATCTACTGCACCTTCCTTCGCTGTCTCCTCAATGTATCTTAAATCACCAGTACCGATAACACCAGTTGCGATAAATTCTCTTACGTGTTGCGGTCTTTCAGGAGCGTAAATAACGCCCGGTATTCTAGTTTGCGCTGCTACATCATTAGTTAAGTTGGCTGAGCTAGTCATGTCACCAACTACTTTCAATCTAAACTCTGAAATATCACCATCTAATTTGAATTGGCTAATTTCTCTGTTCATGATTTGCTCTAAACCACTTTTTTGCTCTTCTAAAAGCATAGTAAGTGATTTACCGTGTTTTGCTCCACCTTTAGCGAATTTCTGGATATTTCTATCCATTTCGTCTAAGTGTTTCTGTGATTCTCCTTGTGCTTTTAGAGATTCATTTAGCTTTTCAGTGATATTCTTTAATTCAGTCTTTAATGCCTCGTCTGATTTTGAGCCATCTTGAATCTGTGCGTTAAGCTTCTCCATTCTTTCATCAAAAGCTTTTTCAAGTTGGTTAAACTTGTCGCTTTGCGCTTTCTGCACTTTATCATTTAAGGCATCAAATTCTTTTTTGATTTCCTCGTTCATTTGTTAATTTAGTTTATTAAAGTGTTATACTTCTTAAAGCGTTTAATACTTCTTGGTCTTCGAGTTGCTTTTTAATTTGCGTGTCATCAGACGAGGCGTTAGCAAGTGAATTGTATAAAGATTGTATTTGCTTTAATTCTATCTCAAAACTTATTAGTTGTTCGTCACTTTGTGTACCTTTACGAATAGCTTTTACAAGCTTATCCATTCTATCATTAATCTTTTCTAACTTTCCTTTAGTATCTAATCCTTGCAATGACTTCATGCCAACTAAAGGTGTATTTTCATTGGCTCCCCAAGTAACAGAAGAATATTCCCATAGCTTTATTTCTCTTATCTCGTAGTAATCATCCATGTTTTCACCTGATACTACTTGAAAACCTACAGAGTGTTCGTAAAGGTCTAATTTGTAATTCTCTAACATGTCATTGCCTAGAGTAGTATTAGCTAGTTGAGATTCTACTAAAAGCCCTCTTTCGTCCTCTACCATGCTAATAGGCTTACCCCCCAATCTATAGCTATCGTGCATCTCTAAGTGTTTGATGCGCTTCATGTTGTTGTTTATAGTCCTAGCATAAGCACCTCTCACTATCACATCTCCATCACTATCTTTATTACCAAAAGCAGAAACATAGATTAAAACCTTTCTTCCGGCTTCGTCTATGTCTTTAACCTGTAATTGGGTGTTTATATCTTTGGTTTTATAAAGCTGCATTTAAACAATCTATAAAAATGACTATGTTATTTATTTTATAAATACGAATACTAAAAAAAAATGTTAATTAGTTTGGTTTTTAAAATAAAAGCATTTATATTAGCGTTGTGGTTTTTAGTAGATCAGTCTACTATACATCCCCAAACAAATCTTGTATCTAAAGATATTTACGCCTTGTAGCTGGTAACTGCAAGGCTTTTTTTATGCCTAATTTTTGATATTTTGCTACTATTTATCCGTATCATGTCCAGATATTTAGACATTACGTATAAATAAATGTCATAATTTTAAAAAATACTATTAACCCTCATTTCTTTGAAGTGTGGGTTTTTTGTTGTATATTGTGTAAAAAAAATAAGAGTTATGTATAAAGATGAAATAAGCCAAAGTTTAATGAGAAAGATTATTGATTTTATTGAGGAATCAGTATTTGAGTATCCATGTCAAACATCAGAATTAAGTATATTAATTCCTGATTACGCATTAAGAATAATATCTAATTCTTTCATGAATATGGGTAATTACTATCACAATGAGCCTGTTACATTAATGGGGATAAAAACTCACCCTGCCTTTGATAATTCAGTAACGTTATACTGTAATGATTACCAAAAAGTAGTAAATATGAATTTACCTGTTTATAAATTATTACTAGGTGAAGTAACTGGTAATTACATTATTACTGAAATATACTCTTAACTATGGAAACATTAGCAGCAATAGTATTAGTAGTGAGTGCGGTTATTTTGGGTGTAGGTGGTTTAAGAATGGCATTAAAAGCTATTGAAGATGTAGAAAACTATGTAAGCCCTTATGAAACAACGATTTACAATACACCTAGATTAGAAAAAGAGCCAGAAAAGGATAAATACGAAATAGAAACAGAGCTTACCAAAGAAGAAAAAGAAGAGTTAAATAATTACATGAAAGATTTTGAGTTATGAGCAGGATACTAAGCAATACACATGAATTTCTGATAGTTGAAAGGAAAGAAGGTTATATAAATCAAGTTACCTTTACTAAGGATATACTAATAAATGAGTTAAACGATAAAAACCGCTACTTAGCTATTGAGTCTAGTAATGATCATGTGGTATTATCCAAGAAACAATGTGAGCAGTTAAAGAAATGGTTAAACGATAATTTTTAAAGTGATGATAATAAGTTTTAAAGAAATACGCAATAAGAAAGGTGATAATCTTAGGAAAGAATTATATCAATCATTAACAGACGATGTATTAATTAATAGGTCTAAAAAAGGTAGTTATGAAATAGATGTAAAGCTAATTGTTGATGGTGTAGAGTTAGACCCTAAATTATTACACTCACTAATAAGTAATATAGAAGAGTTTATAGAAGATAAGGCTAATGAGATTATTCTTAATAGAATGAATGATATTGAATACAAGAAAATGAAAGAACTAGAAGATATAGTAACAGAAGCAGTAATTAAAGTTAGGGATAGTATTATAAAATAATCAATCATGACTCTCATAATACAAACTACACCTACAGTTTATAGTATTATCTGCGCTTGCTTTTGGGTCTCCGGGGAATCTCATTTGCTCACCACCTACTACAAAGTTTTCACTTAATAAAACAGACTGACCATTAACAGATAAGTGGCTATCTCTAGTTCTAATATCTCTAGTTGATAGCCATACTTTTTTTAGGTTTAAGTTAGTGCTTTGAGCAGCCTTTAAACTACCTGCATTACTCGCGCTTATTATCTCAGTACGTGCAATTCTTTCAAATCTGTATTGGTCTTTAATATCTAAAATTTCTTGCATTCTTTTTAAAGCAGGGAACACACCTGTACCATTTTCTAACCCTTCTGAAATAGCAATTCTAACAGCAGTTAGCATATTATCTTTAGTAGTTCCTGTTATATAGGTTATTCTATCACCGGCTTCTAATCTTGCAAATGATCTCATATAATCTAACCATACACTTTGAAAGTCATCTGCAAAGTCTTTAGTATGTAGTTGGTTCTTATTGAATTTAACATACATCCTATAGATTTGCTTAATAAAGAATACACCTACCTTTGTATATATGTCCTCAAATAGTATTTTAATCGGTTCTGTAGGTAATTCTATCTTTTTAGCTATGATTTCTAATTTAGGCAGTTCAGTTGCTTCTAATTCTGCCTTATCAAAGAATACTTTATACTGCTTTTGGATAGCTTTTCTAGCTTCTTCTTCAACCGGAGCCATAAAAGCATTTCTTAAACGCTCAATTTCATTATAGAAAACATCTTGATTATCCATTACTTAAACAAGTTTTTAACAGCTTCCTCTAAACTTTGTGCAGGTGTTTGTTCTCTGTAAAGTTGGTTTGCTGCTTCATCATCTAACAAAGGCTTACCATCAAACTCTCTCTTTTCGTTATCAGTCCACCAAGTACGCTTACTTAATGCTTCTGCTGTTTCTTTAAAGTTTTCTTGTAGCTCTGGTATGTCGGAATAATCAGCTTTAAATCTAAACTTGTTTCTATCGAGTCTAAACTTAGGTATTAGTTCTGCTGAATACTTTTCTAATATAAAGTCTAAAGTCGGCTTTACAGCGTTTAAATACAGTTGTTTGACTGCTTGTTCTTTATTGTTGTATGTGCTTGACTTCGATCTACTAAATACCTCAATAGGCACATCGTATATATCACATAGAGTAGCAAAGTCATTTTGTAATGATTCGTTTATTTGTAAGTCCACAATAGAAGAGCCTATTTGCTGCCAATTTAATTTAGCTGCTGTGATAATCATCTTCCCTCTATTCTCTGCACCTCCATACTTTTCCTGCATTCTATCTTGCAGTTGTTGGGCTTGTTCTTGGGTAAATTGGCTAAACTGGTTTTTATCCGGTTCACCACTAAGTAAGCCAATAGCCCCTACATGTTGTAAGAGTTTCATCTTAGCAAGATAAGAATCATTACTTGATCTAACAAGGTTTCTAGCTGCTTGTAGAGGAGAAGCCCCGTATAAGTGTGAGTTATTACCTACTTTAAAACCGGATGGATTAAAACTCTTTATATGGATTACATCTTCTTTATTAATTTCGTATTCTTCACCATACCATGCATTAAGCTTGTACCCGCTAACAGGCTCCATAAATGAACTAGATATAATCTCTGTATATTGGGCAGGTAATACGTGTAGTTCCTGGGGTTTACCTCTATTCGGGCCACTAATAGGGCTTACTGAATAAGTATAACTATTACCAGTTGCAAGATAAAAAGCAACCACATTTATAATATGTTCTTTTTGTACTACATTTGGAGCAGGGTTTTTAAGTAACATTAATGGCTCTGCGTCTTCTACATCATCCCAACCATTACTAGTCAACTCTTGAAAGCGTATAGGAACTTTAGCACACTCCTTTGCTACTTTTGAGATAATAGCGTATACATCTGGATTATACATTAAAGCTTCCTCAATGTATTTTTCGAGGCTGTCATCCATTACGACAGGCATACTATTTCCTACAAACTGGTATAGCATCCTGTAAAATAAATTCTCGTTAGGTAAGTTAGTATTTTTTCTTACCAGTAAGTTTGCTGCTAATTTTTGTATAAAGTTCATCTAAACTACAAATCCTTGATTGCTATTTATTTCTTCTGCTATTCCTGTTAACGTATCTGGTGCATCATCGTGTTTGTTTTTACCTTCTTTCATATATCTATTTACTGCTTGGTAAAATTCAGGCCAACGAATATGCCAATCAACAGGGAAAAATACATTTTGCTGTACCCAATAAGATTGACTTAGTATTCTACTGTTTTTATTACCACTTTGATGAAACCAAGTAACAACCGTACTATGATGATTTAATTCTTTCTTTAATATCCTTTCTACATTTCGAGCAAAACCCCTACCACCGTTATTACTTTCTATTTTAGCCAAATTTACATTATTTCGCTTATGTAAGTTAGCTGTAGCCGGTTCCGTTACCTCCATTCCTTCCTGTGTGTATAAAACATCAATAATATACGCTTGCTTATTGTATTCTACGTAAACAACGCTGCAAAGGTAGTCATCACCTGTATCTGCTGTATCTGTATATGATTTAACCGGCCCTAGTGGTAGATTTGTATATGTTTGTAAAGTCTTGTATAGCTTACCTTCTTCATCTACAGTTTCTTGATGATAGTTAGCTCTGAATATATCATTACTGGTTACTTTTTCTTTATCCTTATAAGTTTCATAACTCAATAATTCAGGACAAAGCATATTTTCACCATCAAAAGCTTCCATTTTTAATACATACCAATCATCATCGCCTTTAGCTAGTATTCGACCACACAAATCATTTTCAGACCATCTAGTCATATTAATAATTTGTATAGCCCCTTCTTCTAGCCTTGAAAGGAATGTATCTGTATAAAAAGAATAATGCTTTTCTAAAGCTGTTTCGTTGTAAGCTTCTTCTTTGTTTTTAACAGGGTCGTCTATTATCCCAATATTACAACCTACACCGGTAATAGTTCCCTTAAAACCGGAACCAAGATAATTAAAGAATTGATCTTCTAGCGACCATGTTTTTTTAGACCCATCACCATGCTTAATTTTGGTTTTGAATATATCCTGAAAGGTGAAATCAGAAGGGCGTATAGTATCTGTTTCTATAGAATCTCTAACATTCTTAGAAAACTTTGTACTAAGATCGTCATTATAAGATATAGTAATAACTCTATTCGTATTATCCTTACCTATCACCCATTCACAAAAACGGGTTAAAGAGAATGATTTCCCATGTCGAGGGGGCATGTTAATCATTAACTTTCTGTAAGGTGTACCGTCTGGTTTTAATAGCGTTCCTTCATATAGGGCTTGAAGGACTTCTGCTAACTTTACAAGGTGTGGTCTATCTCTTTTAAAGAAATCAGGATTTAATAAGTGCTCATAATAGAATAAATCCTTTTTAGCTTTGCGTATTTTATCTTCTTTTAAAGTAAGTAGTTCCTCAATCGTCATACTTCTCTCTTATTCTCTTTGCTTCTGCTTCTACTTCACTATCACTCATCCCTTTAAACTTATGTTCTAAACCTCCTGAGTGCTCGACCTTATCCGGTTCATTGTAACCCATCATTTTATTTATCTCTTGGATTGCTTGCTGCTTAGAATAGAATTTTACTTTTACCTTTTTATCAATTACTATATTTTCACCCTCTGAGCTAATTACTCTCTGAGTGTTTTCTACTTCCATAATAGCAGACTTTGCCTGTTCTGATAGGTTGTTAAATTCTTCTAAAGTAAACTCTGTAGTATATACATCTTCTGCGCTTAAATAAGCTATCTTTCCAAGCTCTTGGAGGTTTCTTAATTTACTAACACCAGACATAAATTCGAGATCACTTTTCATTTCCTCAATTAGTTGCTTTATGTGCGGTTTTGAAAGGTTCTCACTTGCTTGTCCTCTATCATTAGATTCCTTGTATCCGGCTTCTCTAGCTGCCTTTGCTCCATTCCAGTATTGGACATAGTAATAACAAAAAAGCTTCTCTTTATCAGTATAAGAGTGCCCTTCTTCTGCTTTGTATGTTTTTAGTACTGGGTTATCCATTATTTACCTTTTTTGTCATTACAAATTAAATCCCAATTAATATCACTTGACGATATTCCGTTATTACAACAATCAATTTTTAACGGTAGTTTATCTACTTTAAATTTGCTAATCGCCTTCAAGAAACTATCACTTAGTACTGTATCCTGAGATAGTATTTCTTTTATCTTTTATTTGTCTTCTTTGGTGTACATTAGTTATCGGTTGTAGTTATGCAGGTATTACTATTATTAGTATCATTTTCAACTTGGCAATATACGGTTGTGCCTTCTCCACTTGCTAAATCTACACTGTAATAAGGCTGTGAATTAGGGTCTACTAACCAAATAGGTTTACCTGTATTATTTGGGTCATAACCTCCAAATGGCTCATGTATATATGGATCATAAGGTTGAAAAGTATTCACATAACTAACCACCTTAAAATCCTTATACCTCTCTAGTAAATCTATAAGCTCTTCTGCTTTAGCTTCGATTACTGTTATTGTTTTTTCTTCTGTGTTTATTTGAATGTTCATACTATATTCTTTTTGAGTTTAACCATTCAGTCATAGACTCCTTAGTCTCTTTATTCAAGGCTTCTTCTAATTGTATTTCTAATTCTATTAAATTTATATTATTATCCTGCTCAATAATTACTGCACTACCTAATGATTTATTAAGATATGCATTATCAAACCAAACTGAATTTACAAAATCTTTATATCTTTCTTTATATGACTTCATAATATATTTCCTAAAATATCAGCAATAACAATAAACACCATATCAAATGTTTGTGTTATCAGATTGCCTATTGCCTTTAATACTTTCTTAATCTTTTTCATATCCTAGCTTTAACTTTTGAGCCTGTTTAGCTAATTCTTTTAAGCTTTCTTTTCTTAGCTTCTTTTCATACTTATCTCTCTCAGGAGTACCTATAACACCTATATATTTATTCTCTAGTTCTTTGAATGATATTAACTTACTCATACTTATTATACGATTATTAAGTTTTTAATGTTAAACTACAAAAGCTTACCCATAAGATAAGCCTTTACTAAGTTATATCAATATACAATTTGTTAGTTGTTATCTTTAAGTAAACCATATATAAGACTTATTTAATGCTTCACATCCTATGATATGATCTTTTATAATTACGCATCCATATCCATGTTTTAATAATGATGTAATTTCCATTTTAATCTGTTCTTTATCCTTATCGGTTATACCTTCTATAGTTAACGCTATACTATCTCCGGTTATTGGTTTTATATACATTGTGTGTTTCATGATTCTTCTTCCTTTTCTTCTATACCACCTATTTGTAAAAAATCTAATCTATCCTCGACATAAGCAATAGCGTGCGTATTACCTATAAATTCTACAATAGCATTATAAACTAGATCAGTGTTTTCTTTTACTACTTTTTCATCTAATTCATTCTTTTGTAATGCTGCATAAATTAAGCCCTTAGGCAATAAACTAATTTTCATGTTTTTTATATCACTCATATCTTTAAATATTTATATACTTGTATTCTAAATCGTGTGCTCAATACTTTCTTAATCTTTTAATTATGCAAAACCATCTGTATCGAAATCTTCTGGGTCGAATGCGCTATCTAATATACTGTATAAGTAATTCAAAAGCTGTTCGCCCTCTTCTATCTTTTCTTCATCACCTCCAAGTCTTTTTAATTCATCTATTAGACTTTGTATTATGTGTATTTCATATTGCAATTCCATATTACTTTAACATCAAAGCTATCCTAATTGAAATTAAGTCTTTTAAAGCAAAATCATAGTTCTGTAATAACATTTCCTTACTATGACTATTTGCGTACTTCTCAGCGTTTAATTTTATGCTATCACAGTGTTTTGTAAATACATCTATTGCTACTGATCGCTTAGCTTGCACTTCTATCTCTTCTTTTTGAAGTTGATCTTTAAAAAAGATTAATTTCTTATTCTCGTTCATTGATTCTTCCATTAGTCTTTAAGTTGTAGTTCTTCTCCTGTTAATGAGAAACATAAGTTTTGTAGTTGATGAACTGTAGTAATACTTGAATATCTTTTATTTATTCGGAATACATTTTCTCGTGATCTGTAATGTATTATAAATTTACCTTTAGTGTAACTGTATTTACCGAACGGCTTAAGCCCTAATCTCTCTAGCCATTCTTTAGTTAGTGGAATAGGCTTTATATCATCATAACTATTGTACTTAATATGCCTATCTAATATTACTGAATCCAATTGAAGTCCATCTCTTTTTAAATCCCATACATTAAACACTAATCCATCTCTTTCAACTAAATTACCTATCCTTAATTCTTTTATATCTATCATAACTAACTAAATATCATTGTTAAAATTATCACTACCAAGCTAAGTATTATTACTATAGCTTTTAGGTTATCTGTTATTATTGGTTTCATTGCTTTTTAATTCTTCAACTCTCAAACTTAGTATTAAGATAGCTAGTAACACGCATACATTATGAATATCTTCCTGTTTGTCATTGTAAATAATGCTAAACACTAAATATAAAACAAATATTACTAATTCTTTCTTAATCATAACTCTTTTCTTTTCCCCTAATATACTAATTAATCACCACAAAAACAAAAAAAACTCTCCTAAATATTAAGAGAGTTTTAGCTAGTAATCATCAAAATTAAATAAACAAAAATATGAAAATGAAAGTATTTCAACAACCAGTATATACCATGTAATATACTTTCTTTTCTTTAGTATTGCAAGTGTATATGTAATTAACTTGGATATTTTTAATTGTTAGGTTCATCTCTTTTTATCTCTAGTTAATACCCATCTAACTTCGTAAATGCACATATCTTTAACTTTCTTCATATCATCAGCTATCTTTAACGCTTGCTTTTCTGCTCTATCTTTTCTTTCTTGTTCAGTCATTTTAAATAAGTATTTAAATCTGTTAGTGTGACATTATCATGATATTTCTGTTCGATAGCTTTATTTATGCTTATTTTAACAGCCTTATAAATAGAATGTGATTGATGATTATACCAAACCTCAAAGTAATTATTATCCATCTCAAAAAGGATTAATTTATATCCACAATAATTTTTACTTATCACAAAGCTCCCTTTAGCAAAAAGTAAATTATATCTTGCTGTTGGGTTTACTAGATTATCGAACTTTTGAGTAAGCGTCATTTTATCTCTTCAAATTTAACTACCTTAGTGTGGTATATCTTCTTACCAGATGTAAAATACAAATCTAGTGTATCAGTATCATATCCATTCACTTCTAACCATCCATATTCCCTGACTAATACTTGCTTGCCGTTATAATTCTTAGTTTCTTTTGATAGATAAGGATTATAAACACAGCTTACTATGCTAGTAGTTAAGAATAGTATAAGCAAGATATATAGTATTAGTCCGGCTGAATATTTTCTCATAATTTAATCATTATAGTACTGTACATCAACCTTCTATTAAATTCACTAAAAGTAATTAACTCCTCATTATATGAGTACTCAAAATTACTTCTATCCCATCCATCAAAATCGCATATAATAATACCTGATTCACTTAGCTTTAATGAAGCCCATTCTTTAGATGTTTTTAATTCTTCTTCTTTCATAACCTTTTAATAAATGATTCATGTGGGCAATCTTCTTTCTGATCTTCTAGCATCTTAGCTTCTTTATCCTTAAAGTAATTATCAACCCAAGAACAAATAACGATAAACACACAAAACCAAACTAACATAACTAAAAGCTTTTAAAGTCTTCATCTGTAAAGTCATCTATCTTAGTGTTACTGCTTGATATTAAACCAATAGTAACTACTGTAATAAATATTATAAATAATGCTATCATCTTACCGTATAAATTGTATCTGCTTTAATTAATAATAATTTACCATCAAGTATTAAAGTAATATTGTATTGATTGTACTTGAATCTTCTTACCTCGAATTTATCACCTTCTTTTGATTTGTATATAAACATACTTCCATTGTAATTCATTGGGTGAGGTAATTTACTACAAGATACTAAAAAAATAAATAATAAGCAAATAATTCTAACACTCATAACTATGTTATTAGGGGTTTATAAAGATAGTTAAGTGTTGTTTGTTGGTTTTAATTCTCTATGTCTGATCTTCTTTTTAAGTCTATCATTCCTTTGAATAATCAATATCAAATGCACAATAGAAAAAAGAACGAATAGTATCAATACTAATAAAGTTACTACTAATCCATGAAATAGAGAAATAATTTCCATTATATTTTATTTTCGTTTCAGATCATCTACATCGGATGCAATTTTAGTCATTTCTTCCTTAATAGCGTTCATAGCTTCTTTAGTTTCTAGCATTGCTTCCTTAGTCTCTTTATTGCTTTCTTTCATTGATGTAAGTGCGCTTGTGTTGTTTTCTATGAGCGTAAAAAGCTTTTCTACTAAAGCGTCTTGTCTATCTTGGTTTTTCTCGCTAGTAGTCTTAAAATATTTAGCTAGTGCCCAGATAGAAATTACTAAGACCGCTACTAATA
>DHQH01000022.1:3471-3914 GCA_002410125.1 Alphaproteobacteria bacterium UBA5343 | reverse complement strand
CTGGTAGAATTATGTTTGAAATTGATGGTGTTGAAGAAGAAGTGGCTCGTAGAGCTTTAGAACTTGCTTCTGCAAAATTACCAATTAAAACAAAATTTGTTACTAGATTTGGTGGAGAGGAGTAATCTTAAATGAAAGATTTTAGTGAACTAAAAGCAATGAGTAGTGATGAACTTCAAAATGAACTCTTGATTTTAAAGAAAGAACAGTATAACTTACGCTTTCAACAAGCAAGCGGACAGTTAGAAAAAACTGATAAAGTTAAGAAAATTCGTCGTGCTATTGCAAAAATTAATATGCTCTTAGATGAGCATAAGAAAAATAGTTAGGAGCAGATAATATGCCTAGACGAATTGTACAAGGTACTGTTGTTAGTGATAAACAGGATAAAACTATAGTTGTTAGAGTAGAACGAAAAGTTATGCACCCTGTTTATAAGAAAT
>DHQH01000022.1:552-3239 GCA_002410125.1 Alphaproteobacteria bacterium UBA5343 | reverse complement strand
ATGCACCCTGTTTATAAGAAATTTATCAGAAAGAGCAAAAAATATTTTGCTCATGATGAAAATAACCAGTTCAAAGTTGGAGATATTGTTAGAATCATTGAATCTAAACCAATCTCTAAAAATAAGAGCTGGCAAGTAATTATTGAAGAATAATATTAGGGTTTGTCTTAGAAAGTTATTTTTAGGACAAACTTTTATAGAAGAAGGAATAATAATATGATCCAAATGCAAACCAACCTAGATGTTGCTGATAATTCAGGAGCAAGAAGGGTGCAGTGCATTAAGGTCTTAGGTGGTTCTAAGAGAATGCATGCTTCAGTTGGTGATGTTATCGTAGTTTCTGTTAAAGATGCTATCCCTCGTGGTAGGGTAAAAAAAGGTGACATTCAACGAGCAGTTATTGTTAGAACAGCCAAAGACATTACTCGTCAAGACGGTAGTGTTATCCGTTTTGATAAAAATGCTGCTGTTCTTATTAATAAGGACGGTGAGCCTATTGGTACTCGTATTTTTGGGCCTGTTACTCGTGAACTTAGAGCGAAGAAATATATGAAAATTGTATCTCTTGCTCCGGAGGTGTTATAGGATGACAAAAATGAGAATTAAAAAAGGCGATCAAGTAATCGTGATAGCTGGTAAGGACAAAGGCAAAAAAGGCGAAGTTCTTAAAGCTATGCCAAAAGATGGCAAAATTTTGGTGCAAGGTGTTAATGTTGTTAAAAGACATACTAAGCCTTCACAAAATGATGCTGGTGGAATCGTTTCTAAAGAAGCAGCTATTGCTGTTTCTAATGTTGCTCTTGCAGATCCAAAAACTGGTAAAGCTACTAGAATTGGATATAAGCAAGATGCTAATGGTAAAAAAGTCAGATTTGCGAAAGCATCTGGCGATGTAATCGATGTGTAGGAGAAATTAGATGGTTGCAAGATTAAAAGAGCATTATGATAATGTTGTTTGCGGATCTCTAAAAGAAGAATTCGGTTACAAGAATGTTCATGAGATTCCAAAATTAGAAAAAATTGTACTTAATATGGGTATCGGTGAAGCTGTTGCTGATAAGAAAAAACTTACAAATGCTGCAGCTGAAATGGAACTTATTGCTGGTCAAAAACCAATATTAACCAAAGCTAAAAAATCTATTGCTACTTTCAAACTTAGAGAAGGTATGCCAATTGGATGTAAAGTTACTCTTAGAGGAGATAAAATGTATGAGTTTTTAGATAGATTCGTAACAATTGCTCTTCCTAGGGTTAGAGACTTTAGAGGTATTAGTGGTAAAAACTTCGATGGTAGAGGTAACTTTGCTATGGGTATTAAAGAACAAATTATCTTTACTGAAATTGATTATGATAAAGTTGATCAAATCAGAGGTATGGATATTGTTATTTGTACAAGTGCTAAAACTGATAAAGAAGCAGCATCGCTTCTTACTAAGTTTGACTTACCATTAAAAAATAAGTTAGTGGAGAAAAAATAATGGCTAGATTAAGCATAGTACAAAGAAACTCAAAAAGAGAAAGAATGGTCGAAGGCAATAAAAATCGTCGTGATAAGCTAAAAGAAGCTGTTATGGATAAAGATCTTTCACCTGAAGAAAGATTTAAGGCGACTTTAAAATTAGCTGAGCTTCCAAGAAACTCTGCAAAAGTTAGATTAAGAAACCGTTGTAAATTAACTGGAAGACCAAGAGGGGTTTACAGAAAATTTGGAATGGCTCGTATTAAATTCAGAGATTTGGCTAGTGATGGTCAAATTCCTGGCGTTGTTAAGTCTAGTTGGTAAGGGAGAGATAATATGTCAATGTGTGATCCATTAGGCGATATGCTCACCCGTATTAGAAACGGGCAACGAGCAAATAAAAAAACTGTGACAACTCCTGCTTCAAAACTTCGTGAAGGTGTTTTAGAAGTTTTAAAAAGAGAAGGTTATATCAAAGGTTTTTCTAGATATAATGTTCGTGCAGGCGTTGATGAACTTAAGATTGAACTTAAGTATCATGAAGGTAAATCAGTAATTACAGAAATTAGTCGTGTGTCTAAACCTTCTAGAAGGGTTTATACAAATGTTAAAGATATGCCAAGAGTTTATAATGGCTTAGGTATATCTGTGCTTTCTACACCTCAAGGTGTGATCTCTGATCACGAGGCTAGAAAAGCTAATGTTGGCGGCGAAGTTTTGTGTAAAGTATTTTAGGGGAGTATACAGATGTCTAGAATCGGTAAAAACCCAGTTGTGGTTCCAAGTGAAGTTAGCATTGCTATTAATGATAATGTTGTTAATGCAAAAGGTAAACTTGGAGAACTTAGCTTCCAATTTGATGAAACTCAAGTTGAAACTAAGTTAGAAGAAAATAATATAGTAGTTAAACCATTATTTGATACAAATAAATCAAGAGCATTATGGGGTACTACTAGAGCACAAATCAATAATCTGGTTCAAGGTGTTAGCACTGGCTTCACTAAAGAGTTGGAGATTGTGGGTGTTGGTTATAGAGCTAAAGTTCAAGGGTCTACTCTTGTTTTATCTCTTGGCTTTTCTCACGATATTGATTTCCCCATTCCAGAAGGTATTAAAATCGCATGTCCTTCACAGACAGAGATTAGTATTTCTGGATCTAACAAACAACAAGTAGGCCAAGTTGCGTCGAAAATCAGATCTTATAGAAAACCTGAACCTTACAAAGGAA
>DHQH01000022.1:0-397 GCA_002410125.1 Alphaproteobacteria bacterium UBA5343 | reverse complement strand
ACCTTACAAAGGAAAAGGTGTTAGATATAAAGATGAATGGATTCTTCGCAAAGAAGGTAAGAAAAAATAGGGGCGAAGGCTATGAATGGTCCAAAACAAAAATTATTGAAAAGAAAAAGTCGCTTAAGATATGGCTTATTGAAACAAACGAGAAAATCTGGCAGAGCGAGATTATCTGTTTATCGTTCAAATCTTCATATTTATGCGCAAGTTATTGATGACGTAAAAGGATGTACTATTGCTAGTGCTTCTACAGTTGATAAAGAAGTTAAGAGTCAAATCTCTAAAACTTCAACTAAAGAAGCAGCATCTGTTGTTGGTAAATTAGTTGCTCAACGAGCAGTTAAATCTGGGGTTAAAGAGGTTGTCTTTGATCGTGGCGGTTACATCTATCACG
>DHQH01000057.1:4094-7177 GCA_002410125.1 Alphaproteobacteria bacterium UBA5343 | reverse complement strand
ATCAACCCCACCCCAAACAGCTGGGCACTCAATAAATGAGTTCTTATCAGTTCTTTGCTTTTCAGGCTCAAAATCACTAACTTTTATAGATCTTAATAACTCATTATATCTCTGATTATAACCTTGCAACTCTCCAACAGTTTTACTTATAGTACCATCTCTCATAAAGCCAAAATACATTCTAGATGTTACTAAAAACTCCGGCACATTAAAATTATTATTATCTTTTTCAATTTGCTTATGAAGTTCTGGAGATTTTTCTTTTAATTTACAACTTAATTCATCATCTTCCATAATCAAAGATCCAGCTACCGCCATATTAGCAAAATTACCAATCATTTTACCATATTCCTCTTCTTGCTTTTTCATAGATTTAGAAAAACCTCCAACTTTCATATCATCTCTATTATAAATTCTAATAGCTTCTTGTTTTAGCATCGCTTGAGAAGAAATCATAAATTCATCATAATTATCATGATAAAACTCTACTAAATTCGCGTCCTCATCAATCTTAACATCCCCCATAGACTCTAAAACTTCATACCTTACTATTGATTTATTAGCAACAAACTGCTTAAAACCTTCAATATCTTGCAACACTACATCTCTTAATATAAAAACCTTTGAGGTGTCAAACTTATCTTCAAATTTTCTAATTTCATCTAACTCACTCGCTATAAAAGCCAATAACTCTTCATCATTAGACACTTCACTAGCTAATCTATCGCACAACTCATAAAAATAATCTTTTTCTTTTGTTTCATTCTTAGCTAATTCTGTAACTTGCTCAACTTCAGTTTCTTCAATATTTTCTTCTTCATCTTTAGAAGCATCTACACTCATATCAACTCTAAAACTCTCCATCAAAGCTCTTATTTCACGATTAGATCTTATATCAATATTTTCTGCTAATTCTTCTTCTAATTCTTCTGCTCCTTCTAATTTAAAAGCCTCTACCTGTCTATTAAAAATATCTTTTACAACCCCTTGTTTTTTATTTTTAGAAATATTTTTTCCAAGTCTTGCAAACTCTTCTTTACTATAAACATTTTCTTTAACTATCTTAGTTGATAACTCTAAAATATCCTTATCAGACATTTTAAACAAACTTCCATCTTGAATTTTTTTCTCAATCACATCACTAATTGCATCTGTAGTTTTTGAGGTATAAT
This sequence comes from Alphaproteobacteria bacterium UBA5343, assembly GCA_002410125.1. Lineage (GTDB taxonomy): Bacteria > Pseudomonadota > Alphaproteobacteria > RF32 > UBA5343 > UBA5343. Next base: position 6,005 of record DHQH01000057.1, on the reverse strand, counting down.
GGTGCAAATGATAAAATACATCAGACAAGCCTTCAGATTTTAGAGCATCTTTCTCTTGCTCTCTAATATTATCAATCAACCCATATTCTTTATTCATATATAATTTTTTATTTCTCAGAGTTTTAATTCTTCTAATATCAATAGAACCATTAATCTCAAATAATACATTGATATTTTCAAAAGTATGAGAACTACGCATATTAGCAATAAATCTAGCAAAATCCTTATTACCACTATCCTTTGCGACTAACATCACGGCAAAAGCATCAGCCAAACACTCCCCAAAATAATTACGATAATTATTATCAAGCTCAGCCCCATAAGTTTGTTTAATAATGGGGTTATTAAAAGCATATTTTTTATCTAATGAATGTCTAATTTCATGATAATTAGAAAAATCCAACAAATCTTCTCTAGTTATATTATGTTTTTTCATATATTTTCTAAAAAATTTATAATTAATAAAAGGATCATTCTTAAAATTTGGGTTATCAGGAATAACCATAGATAGATTTAACTTAGAAATTAAAGACTTACTATTGACCTCAATAGGAATATGAACCATAGAACAGCTACTATCCTTTATATGTTTTTCTATTCCTTCAATATCTCTCTCTGTAATTGCGACATTAACCCCCTCTAAATCCTCCACATCTCCAAAATCAAAATCTGTATTATAACAAAATTGTTTTATAGAATTATTGAAAGTTGCATTATCTTCCCTATCACATAACAAATAAGCATTGATAACATCCCTATCCATAATTAAAACACCCATTCCAGGTACAAGCCCTGAAAATCTTTCTTGTAGATTAACTAATTTTTTATGATATCTAGTATCAAACACCGCTTCTATTGGATCAACCATATTCTCTTCATCATAGTTAAATCTCTGACCGTATTCAGTTGCTAATCTTTCGATATTTTTATTAATTAAGATATTTCTTTTAGACATATAATTTACTCTATTTTAGACTCAAAGTACTGTTTTGTCTAAAATAACACATATATTAAGAATGTAAAGAAAGAAAAAGGCGAATATAACAAGCTGATATTATTTCTCTATACACCATTCATTATGCTGAACTTGTTTCAGCATCTCTTCAAACATAAAAAAACATAGATATGCGATTAGTGATAAAAAAAGACGAAACTCATCTTACTCAGAATTATCAATTCTCTCATATTGGGCCACATATTTGATTTTTTCAGATTCGGATTGACTAATCTCTTCCTCTTGAACTCCACTTTCAAAAATTGCCTCTAAGGCATTCGGAATAAGAGTTTTTAAGAGAGAATCACCTTCAACAAAAACTTGAGCTTCCCCCTCTATCTCATTTAAATGACTCTTATTTTCATCATAAGAAAAGAATTCTTGAGTTCCATCGCCATCATAACGATGAGCCATAACGGTCGTAGCATTAAGCTCCTCTACACCGTCTTGACTGACCCGTGTAGAAGCAATTTTTTTAGAATTTGTCCTAGGATTACCACTAGCCTGATAATGGCTAGCAGCCCCAACCCTACTGGTTCTAATACTCATAGCATTCTGCTCCCTCAACGTTCTATTATAGCACGATTGTAACAAAAATGTAAAGAAAATTAATAAAAGATTAATGGATTCAGATGTTTATTTTTATTGATTTTTAACAACTTTCAGACTATAAACCTTTTAAAATTAGAAAGTTAGAAAGACAAATTAATTCATAACTTTCAATTAAAAGTGATAATATAGTAAATTCAAAGTATATAAATCTGAAGGATTTTTTAGCAAAGTGCATTGCTTTCGATGAAATTGAAAATCCTAGTATAGATAATACTTGGATCTTTTAATTTACAGATGAAAGTGATGTGATTTGATGAAAAAGACAAAGATTGCAAGAGTCTCTATTGCTCCCATGCTAGACTGGG
>DHQH01000057.1:2809-3896 GCA_002410125.1 Alphaproteobacteria bacterium UBA5343 | reverse complement strand
GATATTTAATGAGGTTGATAACTAAAGAAACATTACTCTACACAGAAATGATAAATGTTAATGCTATTTTACATGGACCAAGGAATAGATTATTATCATATAATGACTGCGAACACCCTATCGCTTTTCAAATTGGTGGAAGTGAACCAGAAAAAATGGCAGAAGCTGCAAAAATTATCACAGATTATGGATATGACGAAATCAACATCAATGCAGGATGTCCATCTGAGCGGGTTGCTTGTGGCAGTTTTGGAGCAAGCCTTATTAACAATCCTAACCTTGTTGCCAAATGTATAGAAACTATGAAGTCAGCAACCAACACTCCAATCACTCTAAAAACAAGAATTGGGATTGATGATAATGATTCCTATGAGTATTTCCATAACTATATAAAAACTTGCAATGATGCAGGATGTAACCATTTTATTATCCATTCCAGAAAAGCCATACTTAACCGCAAGCTCTCAACCAAAGAAAACCGCGAGATACCAGAATTAAAACCTGAATATACTTATAAACTAAAACAAGATTTTCAAGAATGTTTTATAGCTTTTAATGGTAATATTAAGTCTTTAGAAGAAGCTAAAACACATTTACAATATGTAGATTCTGTTATGATTGGCAGAAAAGCCTATGCAGATCCATATATGTTTATTAATGCTGATAAAGAATTTTTTAATGGTGAAGAAAATAATCTCACTAAAAAACAAATTATTGAACAATTCATACCTTATATTCAAACCCAGTTATCAAAAGGTGAAAAATTAGGACATATAGCCAAGCATATTCTGACATTCTTCAATGGAGAGACTGGCTCAAAACAATACCGTAGATATTTGAGTGAAAATATACATCAAACAGAAGCTAATGAACAAATAATTGTTAATGCTCTTGATAAACTAGCTTGAAATTGTAACCAAAATGATTTAGTAAAGAATAATTAATAAAACAAAAATAAGGATAGAGTGCTATGTTAACAACACTATATATAATCTTATGTTTAATCTTCGGTTACCTACTAGGTTCTGTACCTTTCGGACTAGTAATTGTAAGAGCAGCTGGACTTGGAGATCTAAGAAAAATAGGT
>DHQH01000057.1:0-2611 GCA_002410125.1 Alphaproteobacteria bacterium UBA5343 | reverse complement strand
GGAGATCTAAGAAAAATAGGTCCTGGAACTATTGGAACCACTAATGTTTTAAGAACTGGCAGAAAAGATTTAGCACTTCTAACACTTATCCTTGATATTGGTAAAGCTGCTATTGCTGCATTACTTGCAAAATGGGTATTAGGTAATGAACAAATATCAGTTTTTGGGGCAGCAATCACAGTTGAAACTCTAGGCTCATTAGTTGCTGGTACCGCTGCAATTTTAGGACATAACTTCCCTGTTTGGTTAAAATTCAAAGGTGGTAAAGGTGTAGCCTCTACCTGCGGTCTATTATTTGCAACTAGCCCATTAATAGGATGGATAGCTATCGCAACTTGGTTATTCATGGCATTTATGTTTAGATTTTCTTCTCTTGCTGCAATTACTGCTGCATTAGTTGTTCCATTATTTGCATATTTAATAACATCCCCTATTCATATGTTTTTCTATACCGTCTTATCTATCCTCTTAATATACAGACACAAATCAAACATTATTAGGCTATTAACTAAGGAAGAATCAAAAATCAGCTTTAAGAAAAAATAGATTTCATGCGATTTGAGGAAAAAGATGATGACCAGTGAGTTAATTAATATACTAAGATTAATTAGATCAAATAATATTGGTCCCATCACCTTCTACAAACTAATAGAAACTTTTGGCAATGCTACTGAAGCCATTAAACATATTCCTAATATGGTAAAAACAGGTGGCAAAAGGTCTTTCAAACTATATCCTGAAAAAGATGCTAAAGAAGAAATCGCCCTTGCAGAAAAAAAAGGCATTTCAATTATATCTTATCAAGATGAATGCTATCCAAAGCTATTAAAACAAATTGCGGATGCCCCTCCTATCCTATTTGCATTAGGTAATAAAGAATTATTAAATCAAAAAATAATCTCTATCGTTGGCACCAGAAATGCTTCAATAAATGGTCGAAAATTCTCTTCAAAAATAGCTTATGACTTATCAGAGCAAGGCTATATCATTGCCTCAGGCATGGCAAAAGGTATTGACGCTTCATCACATAAAGGGGCAATGTTTGCAAATTCAGAAGCTGGCAAAACCATTGCCGTACTTGGAACAGGAGTTGATATTCCATATCCAACAGAAAATGAAGATCTATATGAGGAAATTAAAAGAAATGGTATTATAATCTCTGAATTTCCAATTGGCACTACACCTCAACCACAAAATTTTCCAAGAAGAAACCGTATTATTTCTGGAATTTCAAAAGGAATTATCGTTGTAGAAGCAAACACAAAATCTGGATCTTTAATTACTGCAAGAATGGCTTTAGAGCAAGGAAGAGATGTTTTCGCTGTCCCAGGATCACCTACAGACAATAGATGTGCAGGCCCAAATCTTCTCATAAAACAAGGAGCATATTTAATAGAAAATGAATTTGATATATTAAATGTTATTGACAAAGATGATAGTTTTGAATTATCAGAAAATAATAGAGTGGGTAATTTTGAACATAAAAAATTAGAAATTGATAACAATAATATCGAAAAAGCTAGAAAAATAATTTTAGATAGCTTAAATAATAGTGAAGTATCACTAGATGAAATAGTAAGAGAAACCGAATTACCAATATCTACCATAAATTATATATTGCTAGAATTAGAACTAGCAGGTAGATTAGAACGAACACACGGAAATAAGATTACATTAATTACATAAAGAAAAAGGTAAATCATAAATGAAATTAGTAGTAGTAGAATCACCAGCCAAGTCAAAAACAATCAACAAATATCTTGGTAAAGACTATAAAGTAGTAGCAAGTTTTGGTCATATCAGAGATTTACCAAGCAAAAACGGTGCAGTAAAACCAGAAGAAGATTTTAGCTTTGAATGGAATGTCGAAAAAACATCAGAGAAAAAAGTAAGAGACATCATCACCAATCTAAACGGAGCTGATACATTAATCCTCGCAACCGACCCTGATAGAGAAGGAGAAGCTATCGCATGGCATATTTGCGAAGAATTAAGAAGAAGAAAAAAATTAAAAGATATTAAAATCGAACGTGTAGTATTCAATGAAATCACAAAAAAAGCTGTAACTGATGCTATTAAAGCCCCAAGAGAATTAAACATCGAATTAATTGATGCTTACCTTGCAAGAAGAGCATTAGACTATCTAGTAGGTTTCACCCTATCTCCAGTATTATGGAGAAAATTACCAGGCTCAAAATCAGCCGGTCGTGTTCAATCAGTTGCTCTAAGATTAATTTGTGAGAGAGAAACAGAAATTGATAAATTTGATCCTCAAGAATATTGGTCAATTGATGTAGACTTACTAACTACTGAAAATAAAACTATCAAATCAAAACTAACCCACCTAAACGGTAAAAAGTTAGATAAATTTGACATTAATAATAAAGAAAAAGCTGATAATGCTGTTCAAATTATCAAAACATCAGATTTTGTCATTGATAAAATCGATAGAAAAAAAGCCAACAGAAACCCAGCCCCTCCATTCACAACCTCTACTTTGCAACAAGAAGCCTCAAGAAAACTTAGATTTTCAGCCAAAAAAACCATGCAAATAGCTCAAAAACTATATGAGGGTGTAGATGATAATGGTGGTTTAATTACTTATATGAGA
>DHQH01000082.1:1307-3161 GCA_002410125.1 Alphaproteobacteria bacterium UBA5343 | reverse complement strand
GATACCTTCTAAGATATTTTGTTTAGTGATCTTTAAAAGTTCCTCTCCAAAGTCTTCAAACATTTCGTTATTAGCTTCTGATATATAATTGCTTAATACTCCCATAAAGTATGGACTGAATCCTGCTAATACTACACAAAAGAACATTTGAATTATAAAGGTAAAATTAACAGTTTCTTGGAACGTTGCATTAGGTTCTATAACAAACATCATAAAACCAATAAAACTTATTAAAAAGCTTATAAATGCCATCCATCGAGCAGCCCCTTTTTTCTCTGGATTGTAAATAGTAGTAGCGAATATTCCAAATCCCAAGCAGAAAGAAGCAAGCACAGAAAAACACAAGCTTATCCATGTTGAATGCTCAGGGTATATATTAGCTAACCTAGCGTTAAATATCTGACTTATAGCTAATGCATTACTAGCACCATCAAATATAATAAGAGTAAGAAGTAATATTACCTGACCTATAAGAGACCGGAATATTAAAATAATACCTGCTACGAAAGTTTGTGTTTTCCGTAGCGTATCTAAGAATCCTTTAAGTTCTACTTGTTGGTTCATGATTGTTTAAATATATTTTTATCCTCATTTGCATATTCAATTAATTTATTAAAGTTACCGTAATGTAACCCTTTAATAACCTCATAGAAAGCTATGATAGAATCATGATTAGTAAATACTTTCTTTGGTAAATGAAATGTATATTCAGCATCATAGTTAAACTCTATCTTTTTACCTTTTAGAAAAAAGTCAACTAACCTATCTACAATAGTACTTGATTTATCAGAACAACAAGCAGTCCCTTCATTGGCTTGAATTACATTATTAAAAAATCTTTCCACATAATTGTAATTCATATATATGAAAATTACATTTTGATTATCTGAAACTTTAGATTTTATCAATTGCCTTTGCAGCTTTTTAAAAGTGTAAGCTATTTTGTAATTAAACTCCTCTGCATCTTTGAAGTCTTTAAAATCATAATTTGATGTTATTACATTAAACATCTTTTGTTCTTCTGCATCAAATCCACTCATTAATGCTTCAATCGCGTTTTTGAAATCTTTTTCTTCCATAACTATCTTATATTAAATTTAGGTTTTAACTTATTTATATACTCTCTCTCTAATTCATTTAATTTATTATGTGGTATTCCTCTTTTTAATATCTTGCTTTTTGGTAATCCTTTCTTATTGTAATATTCCTGAAAGTTACCATTGCAATGCTTATTTTCTTTTAGCTCGTAAGCATGCGTTTTAAGCCTTTGCTTTAAGTTTATACTCTTACCTACATAAAGAATAGTTTTCTTTTCGTAAAAGCAGTAAATACCACTATTACGGAGACTATCTTTTAGTCCTAATCGAATAAAATAAGATATTCCTATTAGTGATAGGATAGTATATAGTATTCTTTCAGTCATTTAAAAGTTCATGGCTTTCATATATATTGCCTATTACCTCTGTTTCAATAAAATCAGGTTTACCGTAATGGTCTAATTTAGGAACCCATGTAAAAAAGCCCTCTCCAAACTCCATTACATCGACGAACTTAATTGTATCTTTTCCTGAATAATATTTTCCTGCTCTAATATCACCTTCAAAAATACTTTTACCATTTTTATCCTTAAATGGTGTGTATTCACCTATACTATCTTCATAGACTTCTATTAAATCTTGATTCATTCCTTCGCTTGGAAATTGTTTATCTTCTTCAAGAATAAATGAGCCTAATATACCAATTATAGGCGTACCATATACCCATTTATCTTCTGAAATACTAAAACCTCTAAATTTTATTTCTCTCATAACTATAAATTTTAATATAACCAAATATACAAAAAAACTTTCAATT
>DHQH01000082.1:0-1038 GCA_002410125.1 Alphaproteobacteria bacterium UBA5343 | reverse complement strand
CAAAGTTACTTGCATATTAGAATATAAAGTACTACATTTGAATATCTTAAAATTTTAAACAAAAAGATATGCCACAGTTTAATGATACACCTCGCCACATTTCAGACATAAGAAGAGAAATAAAAATGAGTAAATTTAATCAAAGTAATCCGATAGGTATTATTTCAGAAAGCTTAAATTTCGCTTATGGGTTTGATGGAGATAAGTATTATGTTACTGAGGGAGCGTTTTATCACTTAGTTTCTAAAGCAGTATTATTTTTTGATGAAGCTAAAAATCTTTATAATGCACTTGTGTGGAATAACGAAAATGCACCGGAACCAAAAGTAATTACTAAGTTAGTAAAAGAATACAGAAAACTAAAACTATCTGGTGATAATGGATTTTGGTTTTTTGTAGATAATTTAAATTAAAACTTAAACAGAAAGAAAAATGGAATTGATATACGGTTACTCAGACGAAATAGAATACTTAAATCAAGACTTTACTAATCAGAACGACTCTGAAATACTTGATTGGGTATTTGGTAAAATTAAAGACTTTGGTATTTACAAAGAAGAAATTAGCATTGATGATGAAATAAATAAATTCTTCACTATCCACTTAAAAGGTGAGCTAGATGCTATAATACTAAAAGATATTATTAGTGTAGGTTTTGAATTTATCTGCATAAATGACTCTGAAAAAGAAGAATATACTTATAAATTAGAATTTAGATATAAATAATAACCGCCCCTTAATTGGGGCTTAAACTTAATAGTTATGAAAAACATAAGTAAAGCAATAATAGCAGTAATGCAAGCTGTTAAAGGAATGGAGAAAAACAGCAAGGTGGGAACCGGAAATAGTTCTTATGATGGCACTAAATACCAAGATGTAGCAGAGACTTTTAATAATGCTATGTCTGAAAATGGTTTAAGCATCTTACCTATAGACATAAAAGAAGAAACTTTTATTGATAGGTGGGAAGAGGAGCAAACATATAATAACAGAACAACTAAGAAAACAAAGCAATCTGTATTAATAGGCTATTTTCCA
>DHQH01000020.1:29317-29496 GCA_002410125.1 Alphaproteobacteria bacterium UBA5343 | reverse complement strand
ATATTTCAGGGGTGATATCAGCAATCATAAGCTGGGCTTTTGGATTGTTTCTCTCTGCTGCTTTTTTATACCAAACAAATGATTTTTTATAACTTCTATTAAAATAAACCCCTTGATAATACATGTCAGCAATTATCATATCAGCATTTGAGTTTCCATTATCAGAAGATTTTTTTAAC
>DHQH01000020.1:21364-29082 GCA_002410125.1 Alphaproteobacteria bacterium UBA5343 | reverse complement strand
ATTATCAGAAGATTTTTTTAACCATTTAAAAGCATTTTCAAAATCTGCATTATCTAAATAAAATTCTCCTATCTTTAACTGAGCAACATTATAATTATCATTTGCTGCTTTTCTATACCAATCTAACGCTTCTTGATAATCCTGGTTAACATAAATACCATTATAATACATTAAACCTATTTTTGTTTGAGCCTTGCTGTTGCCGTTATTAGCTGCAGATATTAGGTATTTATAGGCTTCTTGATAATTTTGTATAACATAAATACCATTATAATACATTTCTCCAATTTGATATTTTGCATTATAATTATTATTATCAGAAGATTTTTTTAACCATTGAAAGGCTTCTGCTTTATCTGTTCTGATTCCATGACCATTAAGATACATCAATCCTAACATATACTGCGAAATAGGATTGCCCTTGTTTGCTGATTTTTTATGCCATTTAAATGCTTTTTTATAGTTTTTCTGAATTCCTCTACCGTAATAATACATATTACCTATACTAGATTGAGCTTCTGTATGACCTTCTTTTGCTGCAATATTATACCATTTAAATGCTTTTTTGTAATTTTTTGGTACACCTTTACCTTCTTTATACATATAAGCAACCATAACTTGAGCATCAATCCAACCTTTGTCAGCCATATCTTTATATAAGTTAAATGCTACTTTATATTTTTTTGCTTCAAATATAGCTTTAGCTTCTTTTTTATCTTCTAAACTTATCTCAATATTTTTGTATAATTCTTTATTATTATGTAAATGATTGATTGCAGCTAACAATCCAACAAACAATATAAGAAAAACAATTAGCTTTTTCATTTTAATTTCACCTATAATTACTAACTAAGTATCAATATTATTTTATATATGAATATTTGTAAATTAATATTTTGTTGATAATAAGTTGCTAATTCAATCTGGTAACGAATAATAAGAAAGATATAAAAAAATAACAGCCTACAACGGGCTGTTTTGGAAAGATAATTCCAGAGAGCTTGAGCTGGCAAGTTTAAAGCCAACAAGTTGGCTGGTAGGGACGGGGGGACTCGAACCCCCAAGGTATTGCTACCGGTGGATTTTGAATCCACTGCGTCTACCAGTTCCGCCACATCCCCATAAGATATACTGATAATAGGGAAGAATATTACAAATTTATCTTATTCCGTCAATCTTTTTTTTACTTTAATCTTGCACAATAGTGATAAATATTGGTTTATATTCATTATGGAATAATTCGGATGCTTTCAAAATACGAAAAAACATATATAAAAGCAGAAAAGTTTTATCACCAACAAAACTTCAAAAAAGCTATTCCATTATTTGAAAAGTTATTAGAGCTATCTCCCACAAAAAATATTAATCTACTCACCAATCTTGCCAATGCTTATGATTATATTGGTGACAAGAAACAGGCAATCAATCTCTATAAACAAGCACTTAATTTAGCCCCAAACTCAGCAGTAATAATGTGTAATATGGGGGGGAGTTTATATGAATGTAAACAATATAAAGAAGCACAAAAATATCTCAAAAAATCGCTAGAGATAAATCCAATAAATAGCTATGCTCATCTAAATTTGGGTAATGTCTATGATGCAATCGGGGAGAAAAAACTCGCTTGCAAACATTATAATGAGGCCATCAAATATAAAAACGATTATTCCCTAGCATATTGCAATATGGGAAATATTTTATATGAGCTAGAAAAATATGATGAAGCAATTAAATATTGTAAGAAAGCCATCTCACTTGATAATAAAGATACCTCATCTTATCTAACCTTAGGCAATATTTTTGATACTAAAGAAGATTTTAGGCAAGCTATTTTTTACTATAAGGAATGTCTCAAATTAGATTCTAATTATGTCTTAGCATATAATAATATCGCTAGTGTTTATGAAAAAATTGGTGATAATAAAAATGCCGAAATATGTTTTTGGAAGACTTTATTGCTAGATGGAGATAATAATGAAAACCATCTAAATTATGGCTATTTATTATATGATATCATTGTCAATGAAGATAAGCAAATTGCCCATAATCATTGTAAAAAATGGCTCAAAAAGTTCCCCAATAATCCTATCGTAAAACATATGACATCATCAATTTATAATGATAAAAAAATCACCAATTCCGCAAGAGAATATGTAGAGGGATTATTCGATTCTTTTGCTTCAGACTTTGATGATAGCTTATCCCAAATTGATTATAAAGCTCCATTTTATATTGGTGATAAAATTAAAGATATATATATAAAAACAACCGATAATAAACTAGCGATTCTCGATGCAGGATGCGGCACTGGGTTATGTGGAAAATACATTAAAAACACTCTTAAGAATGCTCATTTAATAGGGGTTGATTTATCATCAAATATGCTAAAAGAAGCTAAGAAAAAATCTTATTATGATAATTTAATTCATCAAGATTTATTAGAATATTTGGACAATAATAAAAATCATTTTGATTTAATAACATCAGCTGATGTTTTAACCTATTTTGGTGGGTTAGAAGAGTTGAGAAAGTCTTTCTATGAAAGTATAAAATCAGGATACTTACTCCTCACTATCACTAAAAATAACACCAATAATAATGATTTTTATTTGCACCCATCTGGCAGATTCAGGCACTCTCAAAAATATTTAGATAATTTATTAAAAGAACATGGTTTTACAGACATAAGATCAGAGGAAGTAATCCTTAGATATGAAGCAGATGAAGAGGTGGTGGGTTTTATATATTCCGCAAAAAAATAAAACCTCCTTAAAAAAGGAGGTTTTATAAAAAACTGTTATCTAAAAATTACTTAGATTTTTTAGCAGATGCTTTTTTTGTTGTAGTTTTTTTAGTAGCTGCTTTAGCTGTAGTTTTCTTAGTTGCAGATTTTGCAGTAGATTTCTTAGCAGTAGATTTTTTGCTAGATGATTTTTTAGAGCTACAAGAACCTAATAATTTTGAAACTTCTTTTTCTGCTTGTGCCCAGTGACAAGCATCTTGACCACAAGGTTTTCCAGCTTTTTCCCAAATATAATAAGCAGCTTCTTTAATTAAATTTTCGTTACAACATTTCATTTTTTTTTCTCCTATAGAAGTTTGATTAGTTACATAATTTTTTGCTAGCAACATAATAAAATATAAACAAAATTTTCTTTAGGTCAACATATTTAAAACAAATATAGTTAATAAAATGTGTAATAATTTCATCAATTTACCTATCGTAATTTTACAAAAAAACTGTTAAAAAGTTTAAAACGAACTTTAGTAACTATTTATATTTTAAAGATAAATAGGCTTTTTAAAAATATAAAAAAATTAAATATTTTTTCGAAAAATGATTTAAAAATATAATAAAATCAATAATCTCTCTTTAAAAAAATATTTTTATTTTTAATCAATTTTCTTGATTTATCTAAAATAAAAATATATAGAAGATATGATTATTTATATCTTGTGATTCGAAAATCACATTTCTTTTATTATGGAGATTTTATTATATGAAAAACTTACTTAACCCAAAAGAAATAGAAGCAATTATAACTGGTGATCATTCAAATCCTTTTGCGGTTCTTGGTATGCATCACGGTTGGGAAGATGGCTCTCTTCTCATTAGATCATTTCAACCAGATGCGGATTCTATTGAAATTATTCATGCATTAAATAGTGATAATTGTGGTTGGATGGATAAGCTAGATGGAGCAGGATTCTTCCAAATTAATTTTGGTTTAGCTGAAGAATTTCCATATAAATTAAAAATCAATTACAAAGACGGAAACTCAAGAATAATTGAAGATTCTTATCGTTTTACATCTACCTTTGGTGAACTAGATATTTACTATCTTGCAGAAGGTACTCATCTTGATATCTACAAAAAATTAGGCTCTCACGTTATTGAGCATAACGGTGTAAAAGGTACTGTATTTGCTGTATGGGCTCCAAATGCAAAAAGAGTAAGTGTGGTTGGTCCTTTTAATAATTGGGACGGTAGAACTCACATTATGAGAAACCATATTGGTTGTGGTGTATGGGAAATTTTTATTCCAGAAATCTATGAAGGTGAATTATACAAATACGAAATAAAATCTCAGAACGGAAACCTTGTTCCATTAAAATCAGACCCATTTGCATTCTATGGTGAAAAAAGACCATCAAACGCATCTGTAGTTTATAATATTGATAATTATAAATGGGACGATTCTAACTGGATGGAAGAGCGAAAAAATTATAATGGCTTGGATAAGCCAATGTCAATTTATGAAGTGCATTTAGGCTCTTGGAAAAGAATACCAGAAGAAGGTCAAAGATACTTAACATATAGAGAATTAGCTAATGATTTAGTATCTTATGTAAAAGAACTAGGATTCACACATATCGAATTATTGCCAGTAACAGAATATCCATTTGATGGTTCTTGGGGGTATCAAGTAACAGGTATGTTTGCTCCTACTTCAAGATATGGAACACCAGATGATTTTAAATATTTTATCGATAAATGTCACCAAGAAGGAATAGGGGTTATTATTGATTGGGTGCCAGCTCATTTCCCAAAAGATGCTCACGGCTTGGCAGAATTTGATGGTACATGTTTATATGAACATTCTGATCCTAAAAAAGGCGAACATATGGATTGGGGTACAAAAATTTATAACTATGGTAGAACAGAAGTTAGTAACTTCCTTTGTGCTTCAGCACTATTTTGGTTAAGAGAATATCACATTGATGGTATTAGGGTTGATGCAGTTGCTTCAATGTTATACCTTGATTATTCAAGAGAAGATGGTCAATGGATTCCAAATGAGTTTGGTGGTAATGAAAATTTAGAAGCAATCACATTCTTAAAAAGATTTAATGAGCTTGTCTATGGTGAAGGTACAGGTGCTATCACAATTGCAGAAGAATCAACTGCATTTTCAGGTGTTTCAAAACCAACATATTTAGGTGGTTTAGGTTTTGGGTATAAATGGAATATGGGGTGGATGAATGATACTTTAGAGTATATCAAAGAAGATCCAGTTCATAGAAAATATCATCACGGTAAACTAACTTTCGGTTTAATTTATGCTTTTAATGAGAACTTTGTTTTACCAATTTCACATGACGAAGTAGTTCATGGTAAGGGTTCAATGTATCAAAGAATGCCAGGTGATAATTGGCAAAAATTTGCAAACCTTAGAAACTATTATAGTTTTATGTTCTCTCATCCTGGTAAAAAACTTTTATTCATGGGTTCAGAATTTGGGCAAGACAGAGAATGGGATGAAAATTACAGTCTTTGTTGGCACTTGATGAATAATCCATTAAATAAAGGTCTCAAAAAATGTATTACAGATTTAAATGCTATTTATAAATATTATGGTTCACTTCACGAAGTTGATTTTGATTATAAAGGCTTTGAATGGATAGATCACTCAGATGGTGATAATAGTGTATTATCTTACATCAGAAAAGCCAAAGACAGTAAAGACCATTTAATCGTAGTTTCAAACTTTACTCCAGTGGTTAGGAAAGGATTTAAAGTTGGTGTTCCAGAATATTGTGAATATGAAGAAATCTTCAACTCTGATCATGAAGTATATGGTGGTGGTAATGTAATTAATTCAAGCAAGATCAAACCAAGAAAAGAAGGTTGGAATTATAAGAAGCACTCTGTAAAAGTTGATATTCCACCCCTTGCAACAGTGATTCTAAAACCAGTTTACTAAAAACAAATAAACCTGTCATCCTCGAGCCATTACAACGAGTTGTATCGCAACAAGTTGTAGCTCGGGGATTCAGTTCTTATTGCGAAGTAATTCAATAACAATCTTCCCCACACAGTCATTCCTGCGAAGGCAGGAATCTCTTTAAATCCTAACCATTATTTAATCTATTTATGGTAAGTCTCATACTAGATTAATCTAATAGTAAAAGGGTTATTGTATGACTAACAACAAACTATCACAAGGAAGACCTTATCCACTAGGTGCAACAATAACAGAAAATGGTGTGAACTTTGCATTATTTTCTGCTAATGCAACCTCTGTAGAATTATGCCTATTTGATGATAATGGTGTTGAAGAAATCGCTAGATATAATGTCGAAAATTTCACCGATGAAGTCTGGCATATCTTATTACCAAATATAAAAGCAGGGCAAGTTTACGGTTATAGAGTTGATGGTAAATATGACCCTGAAAATGGTTTAAGGTTTAATAAAAACAAACTCCTAATAGACCCTTATGCAAAATCCCTAAAAGGCAGACTGATTTGGAACAAAGCCATTTTTGGTTATGATGTTGACAGTCCTGAAAAAGATTTATCTTTTAGTGAACTAGATTCCGCACCTTATGTTCCAAAGTCAGTAGTAATTGATGAAAATTATGATTGGGAAGGTATAGAAAAACCAAGAGTAAAAAAATATAGAAGTATAATTTATGAAGCTCATACCAAAGGATTAACAGCTCTTCATCCAGATGTAAAAGATTCTCATAAAGGAAAGTTTAAGGGGTTAGAAAATGAAACTCTAACAACTTATCTAAAAGATTTAGGCGTAACATCTCTAGAATTATTACCAGTATTTAATTTTATGGGCAATCGTCAAGATACTTCAACCAATCACAACTACTGGGGATATGAAACTTATAATTTCTTTTCACTTGAAAATGAGTTTTTGATAAATAACAATATCAATGAATTTAAAGACTTTATTAAAACCTATCATAAACTAGGATTAGAAGTAATTTTAGATGTGGTTTACAATCACACAGGCGAGGGTAATCAACTAGGCCCAACTCTATCTTTTAGAGGTATTGATAACTCATCTTATTATAAACTCTCAGAAGAAAATAAAAGATATTATTATGATAGTACTGGTTGTGGTGCATCACTAAATCTTGCTAATCATAATACTCTAAAAATGGTGATGGATTCCCTTAGATATTGGATAGAGGTTATGCAAGTTGATGGTTTTAGATTCGATCTTGCCTCAACTCTTTGCAGAACAGATAACAGCTTCTCCCAACAATCTGGATTCTTATATGCTGTTCATCAAGATCCAATCATTCAAAAATCTAAACTAATTGCTGAGCCTTGGGATTTAGATATGGATGGTTATCAGTTAGGTGCTTACACCCCAAGATGGTTAGAATGGAATGATAAATTCAGAGATAATGTTAGGAAATTCTGGCGAGGTGACGAAAATCAAATATCAGAATTAGCCTCCCGTTTAACAGGCTCAAGCGATGTGTTTGGTTATCGAGGTCGCAAACCTTATTCATCAATTAACTTTATTACGGCTCATGATGGTTTTTGTATGAGAGATTTGGTTAGTTATAATAATAAACATAATCTCGCAAATGGTGAAGAAAATAGAGACGGAACTAATTCTAACTGGAGTTGGAACTCTGGTGAAGAAGGTCATAGCAGCAACAATAAAATTAAAAAACTAAGACTAAAAAGAATAAAATCTATGTTCGCAACTCTACTTCTTTCTCAAGGTATCCCTATGATTGTTGCAGGTGATGAATTTGGAAAATCTCAAATAGGAAACAATAATCCATATTGTCAAGATAATGTCATTTCTTGGCTAAATTGGGCAGGGATAAATAAAGAAGATAAAGAGATATTATCCTTTGTAAAAACCTTGATAAAACTAAGAAGTGAAAATAAAGCCTTTACCCAAAGTGAGTTTTTTAATGGTAAAATAGTTGACGGAACTACATTTAAAGATATAACATA
>DHQH01000020.1:16926-21143 GCA_002410125.1 Alphaproteobacteria bacterium UBA5343 | reverse complement strand
GGGGTAATGCCATCAGGAAAAGAATACGAATATGACGACTGGCACAAACCACAAAACAAGTTTTTGTCTTATTTAATTAACGGCTCAAAAAATAAATTAAGTAAAAATAAAAACACCTATTTTGTAATTATGAATGCCTCAAAAAATAAAAAAGAATGGCAGCTTCCAACAGTCGAAGAATTTAGTAATTGGGTTAAGCTAATCGACAGCTCTAGAGTAAATCAGAATTTTAAGAAGACATATAATTTTGAACAAAAAATTATTGTAGAAAGTTGTAGTTTCTTAGTATTTAAAACTATATAGCATATAAGGGGAATAATTATGGATTACAATCAGGCGATTAATGAGCTAGCAAATCTAGTTGGTATTTCCGATAGTTATTCTGACATTAGTTATTCAGAACCAGTCTATACTTCTTTTGATACAAAAATTGCTCTTCTAAAAGCATTAGGATTTAATACCGATGAAAATAAAATCACCCAAGAATTACTAAAAGAAAAACAAAGATTATCTAAACAAATTTTGGATGATGTTTATGTGATTAGAAAAGAAGACTATCCATATAATCTTGCGATCTATATCCCAAAAGATAAAAAAGATATGGCTGTGAATATGGATATTATCGAAGAGGGTAAAAAAGAAAAACATTCTTATGGATTTAGTCTTTCAGATTTAGAAGTAATTGAAGAAACTGAACATCATTATAAATTAGAAATGAAAATTTTTGATGATCTTCCATATGGCTATCATAACTTAAAACTAGTACTTGATAATAAACTATATTCAACCAGTTTAGTCATAACACCAAGTCGTTGCTATATATCTCCATCAATTGAAAATGATAAAAAAGTCTGGGGCTTCCCTTTGCAATTATACTCAGTAAAAAGCAAAAGAAACTGGGGAGTAGGTGACTTTACAGATTTATTAAATATGATAAAATTTGCAAAAAATAATGGTGCTGATGTAATAGGGCTAAATCCTCTAAATACTCTATTTCATGACTTTCCACATGTGGCTAGTCCATATTCATCAATCAGTAGATTATTCTTAAATCCAATTTATATAGATGTAGAAAATATTGGTTCTTTATCAAAGATAAAAGAGGTTGATACTTATTTTGCAAATAGTAAATTGCAAAAAAAATTAGAAGAATTAAGAAAAACTCACATCATAAATTATCCCGAAGTTTATAAAGAAAAGATAACAGCCTTAGAACATATTTTTTCTCACCTTGATAAGGATAAAAATACCAAAAAAGAATTTGAAAAATATTGCAAAGATAAAGGTACCAACTTAGATAATTTTGCAACTTTTCAAACCCTTTATGAATATATGAATAAAAAAGGAATTGAAGGTGGATACAGAGCTTGGGAAGCCGACTATAAAAAGCCAAATTCTAAAAAAACAAAAGACTTTAAAACCAAACATAAATCCAGAATTAATTTCTTCAAATTTATGCAATATCTAGCTGAAACACAATTAGGTGATGCTAGTAAATTAGCTAGCGATTTAGAAATGGGTATTGGTATTTATCAAGATTTAGCAGTAGGGGTAAACACTAACTCTGCAGAATTTTGGGGAGATAGTAAAAACTTCTTCAAAAAGGCATCTTGTGGTGCTCCACCAGATGTTATGAATCCACAACCTCAAGCATGGGGGCTTGGTGCATTCTCTCCATTAGAACTAAAGAAAAGATGTTATCAGCCATTAGTTGATATTATTAGATCCAATATGAAAACCTCTGGAGCATTAAGATTTGACCATGTGATGTTACTCCAAAGATTATTCGTTATACCAGATGGCAAGGCTGGTGCATATATATATTATCCGTTTAAAGATTTATTAGGTATAATCGCTCTTGAAAGTGAACGAAACAAATGTGTAGTTGTCGGTGAATCCATTGGTAATGTTCCAGCAGGGTTCTTAGAAACTCTTGATGAATGGAACTTTATGTCTTTATCTGTTTTATATTGTGAAAAATATGATATGGGACATGGTGGATTTAAAGCCCCATATGATTATACTGTAAATTCCGTTTCCTCAGTAGGTACTCACGATATGGCAAGCCTATATGGTTGGTGGAAAGGTACTGAAATTCAAACTCATTTCGATATTGGGAATTTTGATGAAGGCACAAAAGAACATTGCTATAAAGAGCGAGAAAAAGAAAGACAAAAATTATTAACTGCAATTGATAATGAAGAGGCCTGGCCTGTAGAATATCCAAGATATAATAGCTTCTTATTTGGTAGAGATATTCCAAAAGGATTAAATATTGCTGTTCATCGATATTTAGCAAGATCGGTTAGTAAAATTTTCCTTTGTCAATTAGAAGATATTTTTGAATCAGAATGCCAAGTAAACTTGCCAGGTACTTATGAGGATGAAAAACACCCAAACTGGCGAAGAAAATTATCTGTAGATTTAGAAGATTATGAAAATCATCAAACCTTACAAGAAAATATAAAAGCCATCAAAAATGAGAGATAAAAAAGAAGAACCGCAAAAGCGGTCCTCCTTAGGAAAAAGATAAAAAATCGTTACTATGAAGCAACAAGGCCGGTTTCGACAATAAAAACCATAAATCGTTAAACCAAAAACCAAACAGAGAAACCAACCTATATAGTGAGCCACCTAGAAAAGGTAGATTGTGAAGTCTTTATAAAAAAGGGATGGTCAATACCATCCCTCATCTATCAACATATCTATGTCAGCCTCGCTGTCATAATGTTTCTTTAAAAGGGTGGGGCAGTTATGCACCTCATTAAAAGAATTAGCTGTTCCAAGCCAGTCTCACCCTTACAATGTCTTAAATAAAGAACTGCCGGCAAAGGCAGTTCTTGTAGAGGTTCCCTCAAACCTCTATATTAACCTCCAAACACACTATCTTTTTAAAAGAAAGGCCGCTCAATGGCAGTAAGGCGACCTTTCAGAGCGAGTCCGCTCTTAGCGACCTCTATATTAGCTTCCAAATGCAAACATAAAAAAAGGGAGGTGAAAGACCACCTAACACACTCCCTATATTATAACTACCAGTAAACAAAGCCAATTTTAAGGTAAGGTGCCTCACCGAAGGGCATGAAGCACCTTTTCTATGAAAAAACTGCTGTCTAATTATTATACTCCACTGAGTATAATATCTTTCTCAGGGTAGCGGATAGAGAGCGGGCTTTACAAATTGCTCTCTATCCTGATTTAAGCTATAACCTGATATATTTTAATCTGCAAAGCCAAAATAAAAAGCAAAAGGAAAGGGGGAAGGTAGTTAATAAAGCCCCCAATCCTTTCTTGTCTGGCATTACAAAAAAAGTCAGTTTAAAGGAGATGCAAGGTGTAATACGTTGATCTCCTTTTCATATTCTATCCTTGCGACAAACATAATGATGCCATCAAGAAAAAAGGGAAAACTCCCTTGTAAATATATATAAATATCTAAACTCGCAGGTGTTTATAGCAAAGTGCCAAAGAACATCTACAGTTGAGATACTGCATTCAAAATTATAAAATAAAATAACTGTGTAAATATAGTACAGTTAACCTCTTCTATATTAAGAAATTTTATTTTTGTCAATTATTTTTGGAATATTTTTATTTTTTATACTAGATCTGTGTATAATTAATTGTCAGAAAAATAATTAAAGCTCATCTAATACATCTTGTAAGAATACCGCAGCAGCCATCTTATCTAAAACTTTTTTTCGTTTTTTTCGAGACATATCTACACCCGATATTAAAACCTCTTCAGCAATTGACGATGAATAACTTTCATCGACAAAAGAATAGGGGATGTTAAATTTTTCTTCTAATTTTTTGGCAAAATTAATAATTTTTTTAGCCGTCTCGCCAATGTTTCTATCCATCATCATCGGTAAACCAAGCACAATAAATCCAACTTCTTTTTCTGCTAAAATTTTTGCCAGTTTCTCACTAACAAGTCTAAATCCTTTGTTTTCTAAAATTTTATATGGAGTGGCTGAAATATAGGCTAAATCACTAATTGCAATTCCTATTCTTTTCTCGCCAAAATCAATTCCTATAATGGCTTTTTTATATTTATTTTCTTTTGCAAATTTTATTAACAAACTTTTATCTAAATAATCACTCATTTGCACTTGCCTATAAATTGTTTTACTGCTAAAAATATACACTTTGATTGTTATATAAACACATAACGGAGATTAACACAATGTCTTTTGAGTAAGCCTAAATTGGATGCC
>DHQH01000020.1:12648-16709 GCA_002410125.1 Alphaproteobacteria bacterium UBA5343 | reverse complement strand
AACACAATGTCTTTTGACAAAGAAACAGTAAAAAAAATCTCTACTCTTTCAAGAATAGAGATTAAAGAAGAAGAAATATCAAAAACAGCCGAGGAATTTTCAAAAATTTTAGACTGGATGAGCCAATTAAATGAAGTAAACACCGATAATATCGAAGCTATTACTTCTGCATCCAATTTAGGCTTACGACAAAGAGAGGACATTGTAAATGACGGTAATTACCAGCAGGATATCTTAGAAAATGCGCCAGATAAGCAAGATATTTATTTTGCAGTTCCAAAAGTAGTAGAATAGAAAAAATAGATAAGGTAATTACAATGACTAAATTAACAGATTTAACTATAACCCAAACAATTAAAGGGTTAAAAGAAAAAGAATTCACAGCAACCGAAGTTACAAAAGACTATATTTCCCAAATTGAAAAATACGAAGATAAGTTAAATGCTTTTGTAACCACAACCCCAGAAATAGCTCTTACTCAAGCAAAAAAGGCTGATGAAAACATAGCTAACGGCAAGATGGGTTTATTAGAAGGTATTCCACTAGCATTTAAAGATTTATATTGCACTAAAGATATAAAAACTACTGCTTGCTCAAATATTTTAAATAACTTTGTACCAAAATATGAATCAACCGTGACTCAAAACCTATTTAATCAAGGTGCAGTTATGCTTGGTAAATTACAATTGGATGAATTTGCAATGGGGGCTAGTGGCACAACAAGTTTCTTCGGTAATACTATCAGTCCATGGAAAGCTAATAACTCTGATAAAGACTTGGTTCCAGGAGGTTCATCTTCAGGATCAGCTACTGCTGTTAGTGCCAGAATGGTAGCTGCCGCAACAGGTACCGATACAGGTGGTTCAATTAGACAGCCTTCTGCATTTTGTGGCGTAACAGGTATTAAACCAACCTATGGCAGATGTTCAAGATGGGGAATTGTTGCTTATGCTTCATCACTCGATCAAGCTGGGCCAATCGCCAAAGATGTGTCAGACACAGCCTTAATGCTCCAAGCAATGGCAGGCTTTGACGAAAAAGATTCAACTTCAGCCAATATAAAAGTTCCAAACTTTCCTAAAGCCCTAACAGGTGATATTAAAGGGCTAAAAATTGGTATTCCAAAAGAATATCGTCCAGATGGATTAAATAAAGAAATCTGTGATGTTTGGGATAAAGGTATTGAGATGCTAAAAGAAAAAGGTGCAGAAATAATTGACATTTCTCTACCTCACACAAAATATGCCCTTGCTTCTTATTATATTATTGCACCTGCAGAAGCCTCAGCCAATCTTGCTCGTTATGATGGTGTTAAATATGGTCTAAGAGTTGATGGTAAAGATTTAGACGATATGTATATGAAAACCAGAGCCCAAGGATTTGGTGAAGAAGTTCGACGCCGTGTAATGATTGGTACTTATGTATTATCTGCCGGTTACTATGATGCATATTATCTAAAAGCTCAAAAAGTAAGAGCATTAATCAAAAAAGATTTTGAAGAAGCCTATAAAAAAGTAGATATTGTATTAACTCCAGCAACTCCAACTCCAGCTTTTGAAATTGGTGATAAATCAATGGAAGATCCTATCAATATGTGGCTAAATGATATTTTTACAGTAACTGTAAACCTTGCAGGTCTACCTGGATTATCTCTACCAGTTGGAATGTCTTCAACAGGTCTACCACTTGGATTACAGCTAATAGGTCGCCCATTTGATGAAGCAACCATATTAAATGCAGGTTATGCTTTAGAACAATCTGTAAAATTTGACAATAAACCAACATTATTAAGAGGGTAGTTAAAATGAAAGAATATATATTAAAAGGAAAAACAGGAGACTGGGAAATCGTTGTTGGTTTAGAAGTTCATTGTCAAATCCTGTCAAAATCAAAATTATTTAGTGGATCATCTACTGCATTTGGTAGCGATGCAAACAGCAATGTATCATTTGTGGATGCTGCAATGCCAGGTATGCTCCCTGTAATTAATAAATATTGTGTAGAGCAAGCAATCAAAACTGGTATGGGGCTAAATGCCAAAGTAAATAAAGTTTCTGAATTTGCTAGAAAAAACTATTTTTATGCCGACCTTCCTCAAGGTTATCAAATCAGCCAATTTGATAAACCAATCATAGGTGAGGGATATGTAGAAATTGACTTTAATGATGGTACTAGCAAAACTATTGGGGTGGAGAGACTTCACCTTGAGCAAGATGCTGGTAAATCTCTTCACAACGAAGATCCTAATAAATCTTACATAGATTTAAACAGATCTGGTGTTGCATTAATGGAAATTGTATCAAAACCAGATATGAGAAGCCCAGAAGAAGCTGGTTTATATCTTAGAAAACTCCGTTCAATCGTGAGATATTTGGGCACTTGTGATGGTAATATGGATGAAGGATCAATGAGATGCGATGTAAATGTATCTGTTAGACCAAAAGGTAGCGATGAACTAAGAACTAGATGTGAGATGAAAAATGTGAACTCTGTTCGTTTTGCTATGCAAGCAATTGAATATGAAGCAAAAAGACATATTGAAGTTTATGAAAATGGTGGTGATATTCACCAAGAAACCAGAGCTTTTGATGCAACAACTGGTACAACTAAATCTCTTCGTTCTAAAGAAAATGCTCATGACTACAGATATTTTCCAGAGCCAGATTTATTACCTCTTATCCTATCAGATGAACAAATTGATAAAGCTAAAGGAGAAATGGTAGAACTCCCTGATGAAAAGAAAGCAAGATTTATCAAAGATATGGGGTTAAGTAGCTATGATGCATCAGTTCTAACTGTAGAAAAAGAAACTGCAGATTATTTTGAAGAAGCAGCCAAAGGTAATGATGCTAAAAAAACTGCTAACTGGGTAACAAGTGAGCTGTTCGCAGTCCTAAAAAATAGTAATAAAACAATCTCTGAAAGTCCTGTATCTGCTAAAAGCTTAGGTGGATTAGTAGCTCTTATCTCAAATAACACCATCTCTGGTAAAATTGCTAAAGATGTTTTTGAAATTATGATTGAGACTGGCAAAGATGCTCTAAGCATTGTTGAAGAAAAAGGATTAAAACAAGTAACTGACACCGGAGCAATTGAAGCAATCATTGATAAGGTGATAGAATCAAGCCCAGAAAATGTTACTCTTTATAAAAGCGGTAAAGATAAACTTATGGGATGGTTTGTAGGTCAAGTTATGAAAGAAAGTAGGGGTAAAGCTAACCCAGGAATGGTAAACAAACTCCTCAAAGAAAAATTAGGATAAAACTTACATTGTCATTCTGAACGACACAACAAATTGTATTTTTCAGAATTTATCAAAGACTAAAAAAGGAGTGATATTAATTCACTCCTTTTTTTATTATTACCCAAATGTATATAAATGAGATGTATCTAATTGACAAATCTTATATATTATATAATCATACATCTACAGTTTTTAATACAAAGGAGTTAATTTATGAAGGATAGTAAAAAAATAAGTGAACAACATTTATTCCCATATGCTATGTTATTTGGTGTATATGTTGCTATGGTGGTTATGGCTGCATTACTTGGAGCAAAATTAGTTCAGGTTGGTTCTGTTGTATTTGACTCAGGGTTACCTATATTTGCCATGTCGTTTTTTATAACAGATATAACTAGTGAAGTTTATGGTAAACCTTATTCTAAAAAGATTATGTATGGAGGTTTATTAGGTCTAATAATAAGTATGCTATGTATAAAATTATCATTATCAATGCCTTCTTCAGCAGACTGGATGATAGAAAAAGAATTTAATACAGTTTTTGCTATGGGAAATAGAATATTTATAGCTGCTATAACTGTATTCATATTAAGTCAATATGTTGATATAACTGTATTTTCTTGGGTTAAAAAGAAAACAAAGGGTAAATATTTTTGGTTAAGAAACAATATATCTACATTTTTAGGCGGGGTAATTGATGCTTTCCTTTTTGCTTTAATTGCATTTTACGGTATTTATTCTATGGACGTTATAATAGATATAGCTTCAACAGCTTATATTGTTAAAATTGTCATAGCTCTAATAGATACACCTTTTG
>DHQH01000020.1:4516-12497 GCA_002410125.1 Alphaproteobacteria bacterium UBA5343 | reverse complement strand
CAATAGATACACCTTTTGCTTATGCTGGTGTTTGGTTATTAAGAAAAAAATACCCAGAATTAAGAGATTAGGCTTACATAATAACTATAAAATAAAAAAGACAGTTCAATTTGAACTGTCTTTTTTTTTTATCTGGCGGAGAGACCGGGACTTGAACCCGGGCAACCGTTTAACCGGTTGACGGATTAGCAATCCGCTGCATTACCACTCTGCCACCTCTCCGTAGCTGATAATCTTTTATATTAAGATTTATTACCAGTCAATACTAATTTTAATATTTTTTATAAAATTATCCAACACCGATGTGTTCACGAATTTGTTTAATAATGAGGAGGAGGGGTTTCTTCTGATAGAGGTCTAATATTATCATCACCAAAGTTTTTCATCTTTTCAATGAGATATTTATTTTCTAATTTTAATTTATCAATTTCATTCCATTGTCTAACGATAGTATCATTTAACTCAGATAATGTTTTATCCAAGTTAGCAATTGTTGTTTCAATATCTATAAGTCTTTTTTCCATAACTACTCTCACATTAAATTTATATATGTTTTAAATAACATCAAAGTTCTAATTTTACAATATTTTAAATCTTTTAAATTAATATTTGACAAAAATATTATTTTATGGAAAAAAAGCATCTATTAGCAATATAAAAAATATAACAATGAGCGATAACTATATACATAAATCTATATTAAAGGATGGCACAGAAGTTTTCTTTCGAGAATTAGAAGAAAGAGACATATTGCCTGTTGCTATATTACACAAAAAAACCTTTGACGAGAATCATTGGGGATCAAATGGACTTATTCCAAACCCCGTCATTAATAAAGAAACAGGTCAAACATTTAAGGATTATATGAGTAGTAAGTTTTATATTTGTTATTGGAATAAATTTTATAAAAGAACTAAACCCCCTTATAGTAGATTTTTTGCAACTATTGCCGAAGTTTATGATGAAAGAGGTGATATGAAAATTATCAGTTTTAGTAAAAATGAGTTGTATCGCGGTCGTCGTGCGAGAATAAAAGGTGAAATGCATAACATTAAGCAAGCAAGAATTTCTAAAGAAAAACCAAAAATAATAGGTGGAAAAAGAAGGTTTATTGCAAATTTTCAAAGCCAGTATACCCTAAAAGAATATCGAGGGTTAGGGCTTGGTCGAATTCAAAACGGTGTCAGAGCAATGCTTTTCAGAGAGAAATATGGAGAAGAATGTGATACAGGATTTACCTTAGCAGCTCAGAGAAACAAATCATCACAAACTTATATGAAAAAGTCAGGTGGAGAATATGCAGGGGATTATGATTTTTCATTAAAAGATATTTATGGTGCGACTTTTGATGATGCAAATAAATTAAAAGTAAGACTTTCAGTGTTTGTATATCATAATATAAAAAATATGGAAAAAGTCTTAGCACAAGGTACTAACAATAAATATATTAAAAATAATATGCTTGCTAAAGCTGTATCATATTTTAGATAACCAAAAATTAATAATTGACAATTAAAATAAATAAAACATAATAAAAAAATAAATTTTTATTTTTAGAGGTATAAACTTTTGAAAAGAGCAATTCAAAATATTTCCAATATGAAAGCAGAAAATTCTTTTTCTGTTTGCTCTTTTGTATCTAAAAACCTCTTATCTCTACTCTTACTCATCTGCCTCTAGGCAAATGGGTATTTTTTATCTTAACATTTATAAACATACTTAGCCTAGAGGGATATAAATTTCAGAAATGAGATAAATCATATCTATTTCTAAAATTAATATTTTTATTTTTTTTTTTTAGGATAAGTAAGATGAGTAAATATAATAAACCAGATATACATAAAATGACAATTTCAGGTGGTAGAAAAATATCCTTTCGATATTTAGAAGCTACAGATGTAAAAAAAGTAGCAAATATTCACCGTGTTTGTTTTTACAATCAATATTGGAGCAATAATAGAACCGTATTAGCCAACCCCACAGTTGATAAAAAAACTGGTGAGCAATTATCTGATAGATTAGATGATAAATATTATGAGAACTATTGGGCCTCGTTATATTTCAAAACTAAGAGAGAAAACAGTAAACATTTTGCAATAGTTGTAGAAGTTGAAAGAGAAAATGGAGAAAAAGAAATTATTGGTTTTAGTAAAAATCAAATAGAAGAAAAGCAAGATGTTATTATTAACAAAACCAGACCAGATTTATTTTGTGATAATCAAATGGTTGCAAATTTTCAAAGCCAATATTATATCCCAGAATTTAGAGATCAAGGAATAGGGACAGTGCATAATGCAATTAGAGCTAAGATATTTCAAAAACATGGTTGTAAGAAAGGTTTTTCAATTGCGGCTCCAACCAATCGTTCTGTTGATTTTATGCAAAAACAAGGTGGGATTCATGCAGGGTTTATAGATTTTTCTGTAAAAGATATTTTTAATACTGATTTTGAAGATTCAGATAAAATTATGATACCAATTACTTCATTTGTTTATCCAGATGTTGAAAAAATGGCAAGTAAATCCCCCGTTAACCAAGCCGCTAAAACCAAAACTTTTTATGCAAATGTAAGATAAAATATTTACATAAAACAAAATTAAAATCCAGATTAGATTAGTAATTTTATATTGACCCATAGCCAAAAAGAAACTAATAAATAAAACTAAATAAAAAAACATAGGAACGCATAATGACAGATGAATTAATAAATCTTACAAAAGGGTTGTTGAAAATTCCATCAATAACCCCAGACACCAAAGTTGCATTTGATTATATGGAAGATTATTTCACGAAAGCTGGTTTTTCAACTAGAAGAATGCCAATGTCAAATGATGAAGGATTAAATATTGATAACCTTTATGCAAAAATTGGCAATGGTTCTCCTCATATTGTTTTTGCAGGTCATTTAGATGTTGTTCCACCAGGTGATGAGAGTAAATGGCAAAGTCATCCTTTTGCTGCCGAGCAAGATGTTGATACTATTATTGCTCGTGGTGCTGTTGATATGAAATCTGCTGTGACATGTTTTGCCCATGCCGCTAAAAGATTTTTTAATGATAATCCTAGTTTTAAGGGCTCAATCTCTTTAATACTTGCAGGCGATGAAGAACAGCCTGTTATCAAAGGTACTAAGAATATGTTAGAAATCTTAGATAAAGAAGGTGAAAAATGGGATTTCTGTATTGTTGGTGAGCCAAGTTGTGCCGAGAATGTAGGTGATACTATTAAAATTGGCAGAAGAGGATTATTAGAAGTATATATTGAAAGTTTTGGGCTTCAAGGTCATACAGCTTATGGTCATCTAGCAGATAATGCTCTTCATAATCTAGTAAATCTACTCCAAAAAATTATTAATCATAAACTAGATAATGGAACTGATCACTTCCAAGCAAGTTCTATTGAAACATCATACTTTAATGTAAATAACGATGTAGTAGGTATTATTCCTGATTATTCAAAAACAGGTATTGATATCAGATATAATACCGAGCAAACAGAAGATACTTTAAGAGAAGTAATTGATGGTTACATTGCAAATACCAAAGGGAACTTTAAAGTAGAATATAACAATCTAGGAGATTGTTTCTTAACAGATAAACATCCTTACACAAAACTCCTAAAAGACATTATAAAAACCGAGACTGGTCTTGTTGCAGATGAAGTTACAACAGGTGGTACATCAGATGGTAGGTTTGTAAAAGATTATTGCCCAATTGTTGAATTTGGACTTATTAACAAGACGATACATAAAGTTAATGAACAAACAGAAATTTCTGATATAGTTACATTAGAAAAAATCTATTATGAGTTTTTAGATAAAATATTCAACTAGTTAACCAAATAACTCTGGGGGTAGTAATGGCTGTATTTTCGTTTATCTTTTTAATGTTAATGTTCGTTCTAATTGGAGCTTTATCAGTTAGAAAAAAGAAAAATTCAGTTGATGATTATCTGTTAGCAAGTCGCTCTATGAAGCCATGGGTAGTTGCCCTTGCATCTTGTGCTACTTTCCAATCAGGGTTTATGTTTACCGGTATGATAGGTGCAACCTATTTTATGGGACTATCATCTATGTGGATTTTAATTGGTGTTGGTCTAGGTGACTATTTAGCCTATAAATTTTTATATGGAAGATTTAGAGAGTTTTCATCTAAATATGGCTTTACCTCTTATAGTGGTTTAATTGCCAATGGTCCAGGTAAAGACTTTAAAATACTAAAATTTATCAGTGCTATTTTAATCGTAGTATTTTTGGGAACTTATGCTGCAGCTCAATTAACAGCAGGTTCAAAAGCTCTTCATGTATTATTTGATTGGAACTATAATATGGGGGCAATCTTAGGCGCTTTCGTAGTTCTTTTATACTGTATTGCAGGTGGAATTAGAGCCTCAATGTGGGTAAATGTTTCTCAAAGTTTTGTAATGCTAATTGGTATGGCCTTATTAGTTATATTCTCTCTAAATAGATTAGAGGGATTTGGAGAACTAGCAGCTAGCCTTAATAGTATCAATCCAGAACTTTTATCAATCATGCCAAAAGATCAAGCATTTTATGGTATCCCTTATATTTTAGGTTGGGTAGCTGCAGGTATAGGTGTTGTAGGTCTTCCATTTGTGATGGTTAATTATATGACTCTAAACGATAGTAAAAATTTCAAAACCGTTCAAAAATGGTATTTTTCTTGGACTATTGTTTTTTATGCTTTAACAATTTTAGCTGGATTGCTCATCAGAGTATTGCTTCCAGATTTAGCAAATTTTGATGCTGAATTAGGGCTTCCAACACTATCTATGGAATTGTTGCCAGAAATTTTAGTTGGGTTTGTATTAGCTTCACTTTTTGCTGGAGCCGTATCAACCGCGGATTCTCAAATTATTTGTTGTACAGCCTCTCTAACCAAAGACTTATGCCCTAAATTATCTAAATCATATTTATTAACTAAATTAGGGACAGTGTTAGTAATTGTAACCGTTTTATTAATTGCATTATTTGGCTCAAAATCAGTATTTAGCTTGGTAATGTTTGCTGTGGTTGTATTAGAATCAGCTTTCGTGCCATTAGTTATCACTTATATCTTTGGTTATCGCCCAAGAAGAAGATTGTGTTTAGCTATGATGTTTTGGGGAGTTCTAGCAATGTTTAGCTGGAGATATATGGGCTACCATAATACAATATGTATTGAGCTATTCCCGGGTGTTATAACAGGCTTTATAGTGTTTTGGATTGGTAAACAATTAAAACTCCTAAGACCAAAAAGAAAAGTTTAAGTACAATTAACAAAAATGGCGGGTTTAGGCTCGCCATTTATAATTTATAAATAAATTTAGATTATATATTTATATCAATAAAAAAACAGGAAAATATATTATATGCAATTTAATACAACTTTAATACCAGCCAAAATCATTGCTAGACATCATCGAATTATTTTAGATGTAATGTTAAGGGACGGCACTATTGTTCCTGCATATTGTCCTGATTTTTCTGATATTAAAAACCTTTATAATAAAGATGCTGTTGTTTGGCTTTCTCTTAACAATAAAAAACATAAAAATCTTAAATATGTCTGTGAGTTAGTAACTTCTCAAGGTAATTTAATTTGTATAAATAATGCTCATAACTACTCTATATTAAAAGATGCTTTTATTGATAACAAAATTGAAGAATTATCAGATTATGATCTTTTTGCAGATACCAAAGATTATATTACATCAAGCCTAATAGATTTTAAACTAAAAAACTCCCAAACAGGTAAAGAATGTGTGATAGGTAGTGCAAGTGTTTATAATAAAAGAATAAGCAATGCAGTTTTCCCAACTTATTTATATTTTGGTGAGCAAAAAATGTTAGATGAAATGGAATCTTATGCAAGCAAGGGTATAAGAGCTGTATTTATATTAATTGTTCCAAGAATGGATTGTGTATCTACTAAATTTGCATGGGATATAGACCCTAATAGTGCTAGCTTATTATTAGAATATAGTAAAAAAAACATAGAATTTATAAGTTATAGTTGCTTTATTGATAAAGAAAAAATAGAGTTAGATAAGAAACTACCAATTATATTTTAGGAAATTGAATAATGAATACGAGTAAAGATGGTATAACATTGCATGATAAAACTGCTTTTGAAGGAATGAGAAAAGCAGGGGAGTTAGCTGCAAAAACTTTGGATTACATAACTGATTATGTGGATGTTGGGGTGAGTACAGGTAAACTCGATGAACTATGTCATAAATTTATTCTTGATAACGGAGCAATTCCTGCCCCTCTAAACTATAAAGGTTTCCCAAAATCAACTTGCATCTCAATTAATCATGTAATTTGTCATGGTATTCCTGATTATGATAGAAAATTAAAAAATGGTGACATTTTAAATATTGATATAACGGTTATTTTAGATGGTTGGTATGGGGATACAAGTCGTATGTTTTATGCAGGAAAGCCAAGTGTAAAAGCTAAGAAGCTTTGTGATGTAACCTATGACTGTATGATGTTAGGTATTGAACAAGTAAAACCAGGCAATACAATAGGCGATATTGGTTATGCGATTAAATCATATGCAGACAGACATCGTTATTCTGTGGTTGATATGTTCTGTGGACATGGTTTAGGTAGGGTTTTCCATTGTGAGCCATCAGTATTACATACTGGTAAAAGAGGGCAAGGTGTTGTAATGGAAGAGGGGATGTTCTTCACTATTGAGCCAATGATAAATATAGGAACTAAGGAAGCTCTTATTTCCAGAGAAGATGGTTGGACAGCGACCACTCGTGATAAAAAGCTATCAGCTCAATTTGAACATTCATTAGCAGTAACCAAAGATGGTTTTGAAATATTTACCAACTCACCAAAAGGTTTAGATAAACCACCATATAAATAGTGATAACAATGAGTAAAGAAAATAAAGAAATACCGCATTATATAGGGCACCGTCAGAGATTAAGAGAGAAGTTTCTTATAAATCTTGGTGAAGATTTTAAAGATTATGAATTGATAGAGTTAATATTGTTTAATCTAATTCCAAGAAGAGATGTAAAACCAATTGCGAAATCATTAATTAAGAAATTTGGCAACTTCTCAAATATTATCAATGCTAGTATTGAAGAATTAATCTCCATTGATGGCATCAAAGAAACCTCAGCTATAGGTCTAAAATTATTTAAAGTATCTAATATTAGATTTTTAAAGCAATCTATTGAAAATAAAGAAAACTTATTAATTAACTCTTTTGATTCTTTAATTGATTACTGTCGAGAAACCATCGCTAATGAAATCTCAGAAATAACTAAAGTTTTATTCCTTGATTCTAAAAATAAACTCATAAAAGATGAAATTCAAAACAAGGGCACAGTAAATCACACCGCCATTTATTCAAGAGAGGTGGTCAAAAGAGCTCTAGACTTAGGAGCTAGTGCGATTATCCTTGTTCACAATCATCCATCTGGTGATGTTACCCCTTCAAAAAATGATGTAGATATAACCAAGAAAATATTTGAAGCATGCAAAGCCTTTGATATAATACTCCATGACCATATAATTATATCAAAATCAAACTATTATAGTTTTAAAGCAATGGGTGATATTTAAAACTTATTAATATATTTTTAATATACAAAAGTATATATTTGTGATATAATTAAGACTTAGGGCTTCAGTTTTGAAGTCTTTTGACTATAGAATATGGTCGCATTTGCTATTACTAGAATCTTCGGAGGTTGCTATGAGTAAAACCAGTAAAATATTATTATCGTCGTCGCTAGCATTACTTGCTACTTCCGCGATAGCATCAATTGCCAATAGTCATATAAATATCGACTATAAATCAACCTCAAATCAAGATAATAATCTTGATAAACTAGCATTAAAAAACAATTCTAATAATAGCAGTCTTTTAGACCTAGCAAATACAACCTCTCTTAGTAATGGATACAAAACAGCAGCCTCTGTGCCAATTACAGAAGCCGCAGGTGGTTTTGC
>DHQH01000020.1:3651-4353 GCA_002410125.1 Alphaproteobacteria bacterium UBA5343 | reverse complement strand
TTGATAGTACTTCTGGTGGTATAACCAACCCAAATGATGAAGACGATGTCGGCGGTATTAATTATGCATCTTGCGAATGTCATTCAACCGATACTACTTGTAACACTATCAAATCAAACATAGATTCTCAAATAACAAATGTTGATGCTTTTGTCAAAGTGATGAGAGACAATGATGCCGTTACCGGAACCAGATACTCTCACTCTTCAAGAGGTATATCTGCATCATTTACCAGACCAATAGATTTAGTAACTTCTCCACCAGATGATTATGGTTTAACCCAAGCAGACAGTTTATTTAACACCTTAGAAAGCCACATTACAGATTATTATACAAACGGCTGTGTTGCAGATACTTGCTCATACTATGCCTGTTATACTAATACAGGTGCTGATATTTGTTTAGATTATAATGAAGATATAAATGACAAAGAAGGCGAAATTTATGAATTACTTGGCTATTACGAAGAATCAGCCAATGACATAATTGAAGGAACAGATTCAAATTCTGGTGATTGGGGTAGTTACAATATAACAGCTTATACTACTGATGCCGATTTCAATAATATTCCAGCACTTTCTAGTTTAATTGGTGAGTTAGAACAATATATGGTAGATAAATATGATGCAGGTTGTGGCACAACCACCTCAACTTGTTACACAAACACCAGTTGTCATGCAGATTGTCATAGTGACTGCCACA
>DHQH01000020.1:570-3398 GCA_002410125.1 Alphaproteobacteria bacterium UBA5343 | reverse complement strand
TGACTGCCACACTGATTGCCACACCGACTGTCACAGTGATGTCGGTGCATGTGATGCTGCATTTTACACCGCTCAAGGTGCAGATTGGGTTGTTACAGATACTACTTCTCTAGCAGCTGTTAATGCCGGATATGCATCAGGTGACACTGTAGTTGTTGATGGGGATATCGCTGGAGGAATAAGTGTTACAAGAGGTGCAATTAATATATATGGTCCGGCACATTATGGATGTCCTGGTATAGGTAGGATTCAGAGAGTAACAAGATATAATAATCAACTTACAGGTGCAATAAATATTGAGGATATGGATTTTAGTTATAATTACACAGGTACTAGTTTATATGCTGCCATACTTTACGATTCCCGTTCACTTATAAATGTGAAGAATTCAAATATTATAGCAACTGGTACCAGTTCAATTGGTGGTATTTTCTCAAATGGTGATAATAAAACCGCCCCAGGTGTAATTGTAGAAAATGTTACAATTGATATGAACCGTTCTAGCAGTACAAGTTATGGATCAGCTGCCTTTACAACCAGATTAGGTGCAAGCTTAACTTTAAGAGGAACAGAAAATGTCATCACCATGAATGATCCTGATTTTTATGGAGTTGGTGGTGGTGGCTACTTTAAAGTAGATGCTGGAACTATGGTGAAATTCAATGGGGTATGTTACGAATGGGCAACAGCTTACAATAGTGGTAGTTTAGCTCAAAAAACTTATACTATCACTCAAATGGGTGGTGTAGAAATCCCATGTCCTGCAACCTGCCATACAGACTGTCATACAGACTGCCATACCGACTGTCATACTGATGGAAGCCCATGTACTGAAGCATGGTATCTTGCCAACGGTGCCGATTATGTTGCAACAGATGCAACTGAATTAAGTACGGCAATATCTTCAGCAAGTGCAGGTGATGTTATAGTTATTACTAACGATATGGTAACTACTTTTGGTCCTTCTGGAGAGATTTTTGTGGGACCTAGTTATTTTTCAGGATGTGAACATATTGCTAAACCTACAATTAGTGCAACAGGTACAAGTTCTTTGTTAACTTTAGGAGCTAGCGGTAGCGAATTGCATGATTTATCACTAGATTACACAAGTACTTCATCTCCTAGTAATGCAGGAGTTAATATAGTACTTTCTTGGGATGCTAAAACTGTATATTTAGAAAATGTAGATGCTACATTAAATAGTGATGATCCAAGAGTAATAGAATTCTGGGGTGGAGGAACAGCAACAATAAAAGATTGTAAATTTGATGTTACATCTACTTCTTCTGGTGGGGCAGTATTTGAAGCTAGACTTAATGCAAAAACATATTTGCAGGGTACAGAAAGTGAGTTTACAAATAATCAAGACCGTTTCTGGTATTCTAGTGGTGGGGCATATTTCAAAGCTGATGCTGGTACTGTAATAAAATTTAATAATGTGTGTTATAAGTGGGATTCTGCAGTTGATATATATAAGAGTCAAAATATATACTCTCCAACAAGTTTAGGTGCAACCTTATGTTGCCACACAGACTGCCACACTGATTGTCATAGTGACTGCCACAATGACTGTCATACCGACTGTCATACAGATTGTGCCGGATATCCATATTCAAGCAGCTGTCCATCAGGCTGGACTCAAACAGGATCATGTCCAGATGATAGTTATTACAAATCATGTAGCTGTCATACTGACTGCCATAGTGATGTTTGTGCAGATTATCTAAGTGCATATAATGGTCACGTTAGTGCCCAGAGTTTAGAAAGTCAGTCCAATAAAGCAAAATATGATAGTAATGCTATACAAGTAAAATGTGGCGCAGCTCATTTTCTTATGTCATATGGTTGTGGTGCCGTACCTACAGAGGCATGTCAAGAGCTATCAGGAAGTACATATGTTCATAATGTTAATACATATACATATGGTCCTATAACATTTAATGTAACTTCTTCAGCTACAAGAGGTATTTTTAATTATAATAAATGTGATTGGAGTGATATAGGTCAAACATATTATTGTTCATCAGTTAATACTTTTTATTACCCAAGTAGTTGTTCAATTTCTGGAACTATACAAAAGATTTATATTTCTAGCAGTAGTGCTAGTGAAGAAGCTATGAATGCTTTTATTTCAAAAGTTAAGTCTCATAGTGGTTTATCATCTATATATGGTTATTTGTTATGGTACAGAACATCAGACCCATATTATTATTATGGTACTACAGATATAGAAAGTTTTGCAGGACCTGCAGGATCATCAACGGCAGGGAGTATAGTTACTACCTTTGATGATGGTCCTCAAGAATATGACAAAGCCAAAGCTGCAGGTTGTAATATGTCACTATTCCAATAAATTTTTCTCAACCCTTCCTTAACTAATATCTCCTATAGTATCTAATATATTATAGGAGATATTTTTATATATAACTATTTCGTCCCCATCTAATGGGGTGTCATTCTCGAGCAATAAAATATCGTCATTCCTGCGAAGGCAGGAATCTTTTAACTAAATAAGGAGCAAAGCATAATGATAGATACAATATTACTAATAATCGCAGGGATTTTATTCATCATCGGCTGTACATTTTTCTTTTCATTTATTTTTGATGCTCCACCATTACCAAGCACTAAAAAAAGCCGTCAAACAGCTATCAACCTTATAAAAAAACACGACACAAGAAATGGTGATATTTTTGAAATTGGCACAGGTTGGGGTGGGCTCGCCCTAATGCTTGCTAAGGAATTTCCAAACAGAAATATCATAACTTATGAAATTGCTCCACTTCCTTATTTATTTTCAAAAATTCTATTTAAAATAAAAGGTATTA
>DHQH01000020.1:0-374 GCA_002410125.1 Alphaproteobacteria bacterium UBA5343 | reverse complement strand
ATTTAAAATAAAAGGTATTAAAAACCTAAAAATTTATAATAAAAACGCTTTCAAAACCCTAAAATCAGGAGCAACAAAACCATCAACAATTGTTTATTATCTTTGCGATTGTGCAAATAAAAAGCTAAAAGAAATCTATGAAGACAGCAATGATGTGTTATTTGTGTGTAATACCTATGCATTTAAGGAAGAAACCAATATAAAACCTATAGAAACAGTAGAAAGCGGAGATTTGTTTAGCTCCACAATCTATGCTTATAAAAACCATAAACCAGAAGAAAAACAAGATATAAAGAAAAAATTCCTCGGAATGTTATAGATTTTCTTTACTCACTATAGTCATTGCGAAGCGATTTATCGCTGTGGCAATCTCG
>DHQH01000044.1:25493-37072 GCA_002410125.1 Alphaproteobacteria bacterium UBA5343 | reverse complement strand
TTGAATTTTTTTTACTAGTTGATGGGCTGATGGAACTACTCAATTCTAACTAAAATTCGTTTCACTTACTATCGTTAAATTTACTCATTTAAGTTTCATTGGATCTTTATAATCAATCATAAAAAAAAACAGCCCTACTAAAAAGATAGGGCTGTTTTCACAATCATATATCAAAAGAATTTAGATTCTTTCATTAATTGTTCTTGATATAACATCTAGCTGTTGTTCTTTTGAAAGTTTTACAAAGTTAACAGCATAACCAGAAACCCTAATTGTTAATTGTGGGTATTTCGCTGGATTTTCCATCGCATCTAATAACAATTCTTTATCAAATACATTCACATTTAGATGTTGTCCTCCTTGAGGGGTAAAATATCCATCAAGTAAACTGATTAGGTTAGATTTTTGTTCTTGACCATCTTTACCTAATGCTGATGGAGTGATTGCGAATGTGTAAGAAATACCATCATTTGCATGCTCAAATGGAAGTTTTGAAACTGATGAAAGGGCTGCAACAGCACCGTTTGCATCTCTACCATTCATCGGGTTTGCACCTGGAGCAAATGGCTCACCAGCTTTTCTACCACAAGGAGTTGAACCTGTTTTCTTACCATATACAACATTTGATGTGATTGTAAGAATAGATTGGGTTGGTTTTGCATGACGATACATTTTGTGTTTTCTAAGTTTGTTCATGAATTTCTTAGCAATATCACAAGCAATTTGGTCTGTTTCATCATTATTATTACCATATGGTGTGTATTCACCATCGATTTTATAATCTACAGCTAAACCTTCTTCATTTCTGATAATGCTTACTTTAGCATTTTTGATAGCTGCCAAACTGTCTGCTACAATTGCAAGACCAGCAATACCAAATGCTTGAGTTCTTTCAACTTCAAGGTCATGTAATGCCATTTCAAATGCTTCATAAGAATATTTATCATGCATATAGTGAATGATATTTAATGATTTAACATAAACACCTGCTAACCATTCTAACATATCATCATATTTTTTAAATACTTCTTCAAAATCTAAAACATCACCTTTAATTGATTCAAAAGCTGGGGCTACTTGCATACCAGTTTTTTCATCTTTACCACCGTTGATCGCATATAATAATGCTTTTGGAAGGTTAACCCTTGCACCAAAGAACTGCATAGCTTTACCAACTTTCATTGGAGATACACAACAAGCAATTGCATAGTCATCACCAAAGATTGGTCTCATTAAGTCATCATTTTCATATTGAAGAGCTGAAGTATCAATTGATACTTTTGTGCAGAATTCTTTCCAATTATGTGGTAAATTATTTGACCATAAAATGGTTAAGTTTGGTTCTGGGGCTGGGCCTAAGTTATAAAGAGTGTTTAGGTATCTGAAACTTGTCTTGGTAACTAATGTTCTACCATCAACACCTTGACCACCTAGAACTTCTGTTGTCCATACAGGATCTCCAGAGAATAAATCGTTATATTCTGGAGTTCTTAAGAATCTGATAATTCTTAATTTCATAATGAAATGATCTACTAATTCTTGAGCATCTTCTTCAGTGATTTTGCCATCTTTTAGGTCTTTTTCAATAAAGATGTCTAAGAATGTAGCTGTTCTACCAAGAGACATTGCAGCACCGTCTTGATCTTTAACAGCTGCAAGGTAAGATAAGTAAACATATTGAACAGCTTCTTTTGCAGATGTTGCGGGTTTTGTCACATCAAGACCATAAGATTTACACATTTCACCAAAATCTTTAAGAGCTTTTAATTGTTCTGTTACTTCTTCTCTTCCTCTGATGATGTTTTCATTCATATCACAAGCATCAAGAGTGTCTTTTTCTTTTAATTTTTCTTCAATAATTCTATCTAAACCATAAAGAGAAATTCTTCTATAGTCACCAATAATTCTACCCCTACCATAAGCATCAGGAAGACCAGTTACAACACCTGATTTTCTACAAGCTAAGATTTCTGGAGTATAAGCAGAGAATACACCATCATTGTGAGTTTTTCTGTGGGTTGTGAAAACTTCTTTGGTGATTGGATCTAATTCATAACCATAAGCCTTAAGTGAATTTTCTACCATTCTAAGACCACCTTTTGGATAGATACCTCTTTTTAGTGGTTTATCGGTTTGAAGACCTACAATTTTTTCTAAATCTTTAT
Source organism: Alphaproteobacteria bacterium UBA5343 (assembly GCA_002410125.1). Lineage (GTDB taxonomy): Bacteria > Pseudomonadota > Alphaproteobacteria > RF32 > UBA5343 > UBA5343. The sequence goes on along the minus strand of DHQH01000044.1, from coordinate 34,907 downwards.
TTATATATCCAGCGCCATATGCTGTGATTGATGATGGTGTTTTTGTTTCTGCATCGTAAACACCTTTTTCTTGTTCAGTTTTGAACATCTCTGTTAATTGTTGCCATAGCTCTTTTGTGGCTGAAGTTGGTTTTACTAGAAAGCTATCATCACCCTCATATGGTGTGTAGTTATTTACTATAAAATCTCTAACATCTATTTCTTTTTTCCACTTATCGCCTTTAAAATCTTTTGTTACTTCTATCATTGTTAAATTGAACCTTTATTTGTGTTTTGAAACTTAAAGAGATTATATAGACCCAATGATATAAATTATCAAGCCTTGAAATTAAAAAAATATGATTTATATTGCCCTCTTTATTGAAGAGAAGAGTATTGAAGATGAGCGAAGAAATAATTGGTAATATACATTCAATTGAGACTTGTGGAACAGTTGATGGTCCTGGGCTTAGATTTGTAGCATTCTTACAGGGTTGTCCTTTAAGGTGTGTATATTGTCATAACCCAGATACTTGGGATGTTAACCATAACATAAAGACTTTTACTGCTGATGGTTTGATGAAAGAGATAGTAAAATATAAATCATTTATAAAAAATGGTGGGATTACCTTTTCTGGTGGTGAGCCATGTTTACAGGCTAATTTTGTAAGAGAAGTGTTCAAACTTGCAAAAGACGAAGGTTTGCATACTGCACTCGATACTAGCGGTGCGGTAATAAATGAGAATGTGAAGGATGTTTTAGAATATACTGACTTGGTATTACTAGATATAAAATCTATTAATCCTGAGAAGTTTAAGTATATTGCTAGTATAAAAATTGATAAAACACTTAAATTCTTAGAATATTTAAGAGAAAAAGAGATTAAAACATGGATTAGACATGTGTTAGTTCCTGGAATTACTGATAATGAGAAAGATTTAGAAGAGCTGTCTAGTTTTATTGAGAAATATGATAACATTGAGAGAATCGACATTTTGCCATTTCATAAGCATGGTGAGCATAAATGGGAAGCCTTGGGGATGACATCACCTATTGCAGATACTCAACCTCCTAGCTCTGATAGTGTAAAAAAAGCTAAAATAATTATGAAAAAATCTGGTAAAGTTGTTAGGTAAATTGTATAATACCCCTCATGTCTAAAATATATATAGACGATTAATGGAGTTATATTTGATGATTTTAAAAGATATTGATGTGATTTTTTGGGATTTGGACGGGGTATTTTATAAGCAAAATGATGAAATAAACCCAAAAGCATTCACCAAAGCACAAGCTGAAGCCTTGAAACATTTTGGAGCTGATGGAAGTATTGAAGAAATTATTCAAGGAATTGATGAAGAATATAAGAAAGATAAGATAAATTTCTTTACCAATATTACCAAAAGATATGGTGTTGATAGAGCAGTATTTGATGATAATTATGCTAATTTCTTACATTGTGATAGTTTGGAAGAAAATAAATATATATCATCTAGTCTTAGAAAATTGAAACAACGACATTGCATAATTACCCAAGCTCCTCTTAACTGGACTAAAAAAGTATTAAAAGCTGTTGGCTGTTTTGAAATGTTTAAGAATAATTTTATTACTTCTAACAAAACTATGGATATGCATAAAGCTGCATCAACTGAGATTTTTGATCATGCATGTGAGAATATGGGAGTAGATCCTAAAAGAGCGGTTATGATTGAAGATTCTGCAAAGAAATTAAAAACTGCAAAAAAAGCTGGGATGACCACTATTTTGTTTAATGGTAGCAAATATGCTGATGAACCTCATATTGATTATCAATTCAAAGATATGGAAGATTTTGTAAAGCATATCAATGAGAATGAAAATGAGTTTAATCTAGTGCAACAAACTCAAGCATCACGATAAATTTAAACCAAATTAGATAATTTTTTTATTATCCCGTTCAAATATAACTTCATTTTTGGAGCTTCAATTTTGTGATATGTAAGATTAGAAAATACATTATGACTATGAACTAATCTATTAGCATGCCATAAAGACTTATCCTTTAATGTGTGTTTTGAATTAGCACATTTATCAGCTATCTTGATATATATTGAGGCTATATTTCTTGCAACTAACTTATAATATTCTTTTTCATCTTTGATATTATCGGTCTCTTTTACCTTGCTGACCTTTAACACCATATCTGCGATACTTGAATTAAAATCTCTTTTTATATCATCATAAGTTATAGGGGTATCTTCTATAATATCATGGAGTATAGTACCTGTTTTAATTTCAAAAAATTTACCTTTTGGAATGTCACTATAAAAATGGTCTATAACTTTATCAGCTTGTTTTAAGTGATAAAAATATGGAAAGCCTTTACAATATATTTGTTGTCCATGATGTTTTTTAGCATAGGTAATTGATTTTTTATATAGATGGTAATTACTGATTTCTGTTTTTATATAATCATCAAACTCGGCACCAACTGTATTGACATTGCTCATATTGTGCAGCTCTACAAATGCTAACTCATCTGAGAGGATATAAAACTCTTTTATTTTTAGGTATTTTTTTAACTCTAAGAAATACTCACATCTAGAATTACAGATAAGCTCTTCTAGAACTAGTTGTTCATTATTATTAACAACTATGATTGTAAATTTATTATTCATGAAACTAACATAACATAATTTAAACCAAATTTAAATATGTATTTGTTATAATTGCCCCAAAGAATCGGTTTTGGAGAAATTGTAATGAGCGAATATATCATAGATTATAGCAAAAAGCATAAAGATGGCGAATTAAAAAAGATTATCGGTAGAAAGAAAGAAATTGATAGAGCTATTCATATCATGCTTAGGAAAACTAAGGATAATCCAGTATTAATTGGACCTGTTGGGGTTGGTAAAACTGCTATTATTCAGGCGGTATCTCAAAAATTTGCAGAAAATGATGTACCAAAAGTATTAAAAGGCTCTCGAGTGATTGCAATTGATGTTGCTAATATCTTAATGGATAGCAAGACTGGTGATGAATATGAGGAAAGCTTAAAAAAATGCTTTAATGATATTAAAAACTCTGATGGTAAAGATGTTTTATTTATCAATGATGTGAAAATACTTAACCTAAAAGGTCAGTATAGCGAGATTGCAAAGTTCTTAAAACCAAAAGTAATTTCTGGTGAAATTAAATGTATTATTGCGACTGACATTCAAAATTATAAACTCCATATTGAAAATGACAGTGAGTTAATGCGATATATTCAAGCAATGTATATTGAAGAGCCTACAATTATGGAAACTCTTGCTGTGGTTAAGGGTATTAAAGGGGATTATGAGAAATATTTTGATGTTAAGATTTCTGAAGAATGCCTAAAAGCCTGTGTTTTACTTGCGGATAGATATATTAAGAATAAAAACTTCCCTGAAAAAGCAATTGATTTATTAGATGAAGCTGTGAGTCTTTGTGCCTTAGATGGCAAATCAGATGCCTTAACCCTTAGACATGTTGGAAATATTATTTCGATGTGGACAGGTATTCCGCTTGATAAGGTGAACACAGAAGATAAGAAACGACTTGCAAATATGGAAAATATTATTGGTAGTCGTGTGATTGGGCAAGATGATGCGGTGGCTACAATTTGTAATACGGTGAGAATTAATAAATCTGGATTACAAGATCCTAACCGTCCGATTGGTACATTTCTTTTTATCGGCACGACTGGGGTTGGCAAGACTGAGCTTGCAAAAGCATTAGCAGAATTTGTGTTTGATGATGAATTAGCCCTACTTCGCTTAGATATGAGTGAATATATGGAAAGGCAAAGTGTATCGAGATTGATTGGACCTCCTCCAGGACAACCAGGATATGAAGAAGGTGGTCTTTTGACTGAAGCTGTTAGAATGCGACCTTATCAAGTAATATTATTTGATGAGCTTGAGAAAGCAAATGATGAGATATTAAATCTTTTCTTACAGATTTTGGATGAAGGCAGACTGACTGATAGTAAAGGTGTTACTGCGGACTTTAGAAACACTATCATTATTATGACATCAAATTTAGCTTCTGATGCTCCACATTATAAGAGAAAAGAAATATTAAGGAAACATCTTAGACCAGAGTTTTTAGCTAGGATTGATGATATTGTTGCCTTTAATGGGTTAAACTTGGCTGATCTTACTGACATTGTAGGATTGCATCTAAATAAGTTAGTTAAGAGATCTCATGAAAGAGGAATTGATATTATTATCTCTGAAGATGGGAAAGAATTTTTAGCTAATCATGTATATCATGCAAAAAATGGTGTGAGAGAATTAAAAGGCTTGATGAAGAAATATATTCAAAGCCCACTTGCTCAGTATATTATTAATGATGAAGTGAAAAAAGGTGATATGGTTAGATTTAGTAAAAAAGGGAATTATGGAGTGATGCATATCCATAAGATTGATAAAGATGGTAATATATTAAAAGATTTAACTCCTGAAGATAATAAACCTCATCCAGAGTTAGAAGATGAATTTGACCCAACTATTGAAGAAGGTGATGTAGAAGTGGTTGAAGAAATCATCGAGATTGAAGAAGGCGAAGAATTGCCAGATGAAGAAGGTATTGAATATATAGAGATTGAAGAGGAAGACCCTGCTTAATCTTCGTCTTTTGTACGACTAATCCTGATTTTGCGAATATGTTGATAATTGTGTAAAATATCAATAAAACAATATAATAGACAAAAATTAATTGACTCTATCATTTGTTTTGTCTAATGTTAAACCCTAAAATCAAAAATTACACAAAAATTTCACTTTATTATATAAATTCACTTAATTGTTTAACTTAAAATTTCAAATTTATGGTACAAACAGCATTTCAAAAATTAGAGAGAATCTCTACAGAAAAAAATTCTTTTGTGGGTCTTGGACTTGACCCAACAGAGGATATGAACTGGCTTATCGAAAAATGTGGCAGCTTAGAAGCAGGCCTTAAGTGGCTAGTTGACCAGATGGCTGATTATATCACCATGGTTAAGCTAAACCTTGCATTTTATGAGAAAACTGTTGAGAACAGACAAATACTTAGAAATGTATTTGACTATGCTCACAAAAAGTATGGGTTATTGCGTTGCCTTGATGCTAAAAGAGGCGACATAATGGCAACTCAAATGATGTGGGCGGAAGCAGACATTAAAAACTTCGACCCCGATATTGTAACTATTAACGGTTATATGGGCGAAGATACTGTGAAGCCGTTTTTGGCAATCAAACCTGATTTGTGTATCTATGTAGTTGGGGCACCTTCGAATGAATCATCTAAAGGCATATTAAATTATGCCGGTTGCATCGTACCTCCTTACATCAATACGATATTAGAGGGTCGGCGATGGGATGATGAGCGAATAGGATATGTAGTTGGAGCTACTAAGCCTTGGGCTGCGAGATTAATTTCGGCCTATGATTTATCAACTTATGGCAATTGTTCTCCTAAGTTGGCACCAGGATTTGGAGCTCAAGGCGGTGATATTGAATCTGTTTCCTATTCATATGGGAATACGATTTATCCAATATCATCGGGATTAACCAAGCAGAAATATCTGCAAGGCAAATCACCTCGAGAAGTTGCCAAAGAATGGCGAGACAAAATCAATCAGCAACTAGCGAAATATAAAGTTCGCTCTCTTAAAGAGTTGTTGCTTGAGGGTATGCTTGAAAACGGACTAATTAAAATTGCTCCATCTGTTGATGAAGATAGCTGGTGGACATTGAAATCAGGGGCTAAGTCACCGGTATATGCAAATATCCGCGATTTACCGTCACACCCTGAGTTACTGAAATGGGCTACTTACCTATTGTACTTGGAAATGAAACATTACAGTTTCGACCGTGTAAGCCCTGTGGCTTATGGTGCATTGGGACTTGGATCTTATTTGTCATTAATGACAGATACTCCGCCAATAATCGTCCGCAAAGAAAGAAAAGAAGGGCACGGGATTGCCGGCAATATTATGGGAGTTTACTATGAAGGCGAAGAAGCTGCTGTGATTGAGGATGTAATAACATCTGGTGAAAGCTCAATTAAAATCGCAAATAATTTAAGAGAAGCTGGACTAGAAGTTAATCATACATTCTTGATGGTTAACCGTGAAGAGACTCAAAAAACAGTTTTTGATGAAGCTGGTATTGAGCCTCATTACCTATTCACTCTTCGAGAGGTGGTAGGTATGATGAAAGAAAACAACTATGAACTTGCTCCCGAAGGAGATAAGGAAGTGGTGAATTTCATCAGTGAGCATTTAGAAGAAACAAATTGCTGGGCTGTAGCTTAGCAAGGTTAAACACTTAAAAGAGAAAAAGGGAGGTTTTGTGCCTCCCTTTTTTGTTACTCAAAATCTCTTTTGGGCATTAGGAAGCTGCCTTTTGGGGTTTTGTATTTTTTTAGGAGTTGTTTTACTCTGCCGATTTTGATTAATTCATTTTGAGCAGTGTTTAACATATTTTTCAAAGCTGGCTCATTTTGTGGAATTAAAACTGTGGTTGGAAAAACTCTAATTGGATCATTTGGAACAATATTTTTCACCACATTTGGATTATGTTTCATAAAATCCCAAGCAACATAATCTTGCTCAAATACTAAATCTGCTTTTTTGGTAGTAACAAGATTAAACAACTCTGAAATGTTTGAGAAATCTGGAAGAGATATTCTAGTTGCATTTGGATAGTCGCTTTTGGTGGTGATTTCTGAAATATGTCCATCCATAGTGGCGATTTTAATATCTTTATTATTCAACTCTTGAACATCTTTAATATTATCAAAACGGTTATCATCTGATCTGACCCAAATCCCCACACCTGCATAGTAAATTGGATCTAAAAATTCAGCCCTCTTAGATCTTGAAGTAGTTGACCAAATGGCAGAACATAGAGCATCATAGCGGTTATTTGCTAAACCTTCTAACATTGTTGCCCAACTAGTTTCTTCCACCCACTCAACTTCTAAATCTAAGTTTTTACCCATTTCATTGACTAAATCATAAGAAATTCCTGAAAGCTCACCCGTATTAGCATCTTTTAGTAAAGCTGGGGTTGTTATCACATAACCACATCGAAGTTTACCACTTTCCATAACCCTATTAAAGACTGATTTATTTTTGCTAGTTCCGTCCTCTGAAAGAATCGCAAAAGAAGCAATGATTGCAACGATAGCTGATAAGATAATAGTTTTGATTTGGTTATTCATAAGAAAACTCCTATAATAATTTTAATTCTTGATTATCGAAATGTTCTACACCTTCTTTTTTCTTAATGTGTTTTACTAAAAGAGTGGTTAGTGGAAGGGCTATCATTTCATATAAGACTTTAAATCCCCAAACAGAGAACATCATTGTAACTAACATATGATTTTCATAAACTCCATAAAAGGCGATAATTACAACAATTATGGTATCGAAAAATTGTCCTGCAATAGTTGAGAGGATTGCACGAACTCCAAAAAATTTGGCTGATTGGAATTTTTTCATTTTTGACATAACGAATGAGTTTACAAATTCTCCAAAAAGATATGCGGTTAGACTAGCGAGTACTACTCTTGGAACTTGAGCGAAAAGAGCCTTAAAGGAATTATGAGTGTCGATATTAAAATCAAGAGGTGGTAACATTATAACAATGGTGGTTGCAAGCATCATTAAAATGTTACAGGCAAAGCCAACCCAAATTGCTCTTCTGGTACGGTTAAAGCCATAAATCTCAGTTAAAACATCACCAATGATGCAAGATATTGGAAAAAAGATAACTGCGGCAGGAAAGATAAAACCACAAAGAGAAAATAGCTTTGGAGTGGTGATTGCAGATAAAATGATGAATGCAACAAAAAGACCTACAAAAATATCATAATATTTGGGTGTCCAGTCACTATCCTTGTTTGTAGTTCTTAACATATCTTTGCCCTTTCCCAATTCTTGATAAAATTTCATAACCGATGGTACCAGCATCATTTGCCATATTATCTAGGGTATATTTATCATTTAGTAGAGTAGCATAATTATTTGAAATTAAAATATCTTCTGGGATATTAGTCACATCTATTGTAATCATATCCATTGAGACACGACCTAAAATTTTGGCTTCATAATCCCCTATCCAAACTCTACCTGTATTTGATAAAGATCGGAAAATACCATCGCCATAGCCAATTGAAATAATAGCTATTTTACTTTCACTATGAGCTCTATAGCTTGCTCCATAGCCCACAAATTCTCCAATTGGCAAATCTTTGATTTGTAAGATTGGGGCTTTTAGTTCAACAACCGATTTTACTTGGTTTTGACGATATGGAGCGGTATTGATGCCGTAAAGAGCTGCACCTAATCTGACCATATCAAAGGTAAATTCTTTGCCTAGCATTGCACCATCAGAAGCAGATAAACTGGCTGGAATATTTGGGAAATATGTTAATACTTTTTGAAAATTTTCTAACTGATGTGTATTCATAAAATGCCCTATTGCATCACCACATGATAGATGGCTCATCACAAGAGAGAAGTTTGAACGGGCTTCTTCGCTGATATCTTTAATTTGTTGAAGAGAAAAACCTAGACGATTTAGTCCAGTATCAATTTGAATTGCCGGCTTTATGTTAGGGATTTTACTATCATTCCAAAATTTTAGAGCTGTTGGATTTGAAATTACAGGAGTTAGGTTATATTTTTTAAAAATATCTATAGTGCCCTGTCCAATGCCATTTAGAACATAAATAGTTGCATTTGGGACTATATCTCTTATATCGATGGCTTCTGTGGCATGGGCAATAAAGAATGTATCACAACCCTCTTTAGATAATAGCTTAACGACCTCTCTTGCTCCAATTCCGTAGGCATCATCCTTAACAACGGCGGCTGTTTTTGCACCAAAAGAGATGGATTTGAGAAATTGATAATTATCTTTAACATTATTAAGGTTGATATTTAGCTGTGGAATAGTCGATATTTCTTGCATATTTAAAAGCCTTTTTATCTAAAGCTGTAAGACGATTTATATTTTCTCAAATTGTAATATAGTTTTCTTTTGTAATGCAATATTATTTATTTGTTTATTTTTAGCTTGTTGAGATAGTTCCATATCGGCAAAATCTGGCCTATGGATAGAAAACCAGTCATTTGGACCATTTGCTTCTAGTCTTGGGTGACTTACAGGGGCTTTTTTTAAACTAAATAATTCTTCAAATCTTTCTTTAAATGAAGTTTCGAACAACCCACCAGTACCATATTCATTTTGCTTATCGGCTCTTGCTTCTAAAATATTTTTATTTTCATCAACTATCATAACATGGCTTTTATACACTACGACATCTAGTGGTTTTACCTTTTTTACCATTTCACTAATAGTGTTTTTATCAATTCCTAAGCATTTACCAAACTGTCTGAACTGATAACTAGTTCTTGGTGTTGCTCTATTCAT
>DHQH01000044.1:18665-25464 GCA_002410125.1 Alphaproteobacteria bacterium UBA5343 | reverse complement strand
AGCCCTGAACAATCAACACCTTCTAACATAAATTGTTTTCTCATAGCATCATTTAGAGCTTCAACTTCGGCTGCTTTACCATAAAATTCTTTATTTTTAGGAACCCCTAAAAAGCTATTTCCACCGAGTATATACTGGATATTTTGTTGTTTGAATCTTTGTTTCAAAATTTCTATTCTTTTGAATGCTGATTGCTCCGATGGAACTTTATAAAGATGTGGTGCTATTTTTGTTAGATCAGAATCTAGATTTCTACCATCGATGAAAAATCTGGCTTTTTTGAATTCTTCAATACCTACTGGTCTACCAATATTTACTTCAATGCCTGAAGCATCATATGATTTATCAATATCCCATATAGTCCCTACAGGAAATTGTATACCAATTCCTCTTACAAACCCGTTATTATAGTGTTTTAGTTTATTTTCTTCGATTTGATAAACTCTTGCTATGTCATCACTACTGTAAACAGGGGTAATTTCTGTAGAAATTTTATAAGGTGATTTCATTTTTGTCTAACTCCAGTAACAATAAGATTTTTATAAGATTATTGTTGTAAGTTGTCAAGATTTGTATTTTAATATTTGTGATATTTAAAAAAATAAAATAGGAAAAAGCACAAATGTTTAGTGATAGATATTTAAAAGGGCCGGATGTTATATTTGATATAGAAGAAGAACCAAATTTAGTAGAGATTAATCATAAAGATGGTATTTACTTCAATAATAAGTTTACAAATGAGAAAAGAATTAGAAATTATATCTATCAGCTAGTAATTAAAGCTAAAGAACATCTGCCTGATAATTATAACTTCATAATATATGAAGGATATCGCCCAAAATCGGATCAATTTAAATTATGGGATGGGATTGTAGCTAAAAATAAAAAACAATATCCTGATATAGATATTAATAGCGAAGACTTTATTGCTCTTTGTGATAAGTTCGTAGCAAATCCTCACCGTCAAGGAAGCGGACATCAATCTGGTGCTGCAATTGACATATCACTAACTGATGATGAAGGTCAAGAATATGATATGGGCGGAGAAGTTAGGGGCTTTGATAATACAGCCGAATTTGACTGCAATGATATATCAGAACAAGCAAAACAAAATCGTAAAATATTAAGGAAAGCATTATCTAAAGTGGGCTTTACCAATTATCCATCTGAATGGTGGCATTATTCATTTGGCGATATATTATGGGCTAAGCTAAATGGCGTTAATATTGCAATCTTTGGAAGTATTGATGAAATTATTTGATGCACATTGTCATTTAACAGAGTTAGAAGAATATGGAAAAGCAATAATCGAGGCTCAAGAGCTTGGAATTAATAGATTTATTGTTAATGGCACTAGTCCAAAAGACTGGCAAAGAGTCTTAAAATTATCAGAGCAATTTGGTGATAAAATTATCCCTGCGGTTGGACTTCATCCTTGGGACATATTAGATGTGGATGCACAGAATTTTGACTTGTTAGAGCATTTGATTAAAACGAATCGCAATGCTGTGATTGGAGAGATTGGTTTTGACAGATGGAAACCTCATATAAAGAATAGGTTTGATGAGCAAAAACAAGTTTTTGACATACAGATTGAGCTGGCAAAAAAATATAATCGCCCAATTGTTATACACTGCCTAAAGGCTTGGGGATGGTTGCAAAAATATTTACATGAAAAAGATTTATTGCCAAGCAAGTTTATGGTCCATTCTTATAATGGGAGCTCGGAATTTATCGGTAAAATTTTAAAGCGAGGTGGATATATTTCTTTGTCTTCTTCAATTTTGAGATTAAATAAGAATAAAGACATATTAAAAAGAATGCTAAAAGATGATGGGATTAATAGGTTATTGATTGAGACTGATAGCCCATCGCTGTCACCTTTTGGTAAGCATGATATAAACACGCCAAAAAATTTACTTTATATCTTAGAAGAAATTGCTAAGATTGCAGAAATTGATAGTAATGAGCTAGCAGAAATAACATATAAGAATGGCTTGGAGTTTATAAAGAATGATTGATGATAGATTTATTAGAACAGCTAAAATTTTAGAAGTTGAGGGCGTAAAAAAACTCAATAATTCTAAGGTTGCAATCCTTGGGGTTGGAGCAGTTGGTGGATATGTGTTAGAAGGACTTGCTCGAGCTGGGGTTGGAGAGTTTTTACTAATAGATTTTGATAAATTTGATATAACCAATATTAATCGTCAGATACTTGCGACCACAGCAACTATTGGCTTATCAAAGGCAGAAGTTGCAAAGAATAGAGTTTTGGATATTAATCCGAATGCGAAAGTTGAAATAATTAGAGATTTTGCAAAGAAAGATAATATTGCGGAGCTAATCAAAGGTGAGTTTGATTATGTGGTAGATGCAATTGATACAATCGCCCCAAAGAGAGAAGTTATAAAATATCTGATTGATAATGAATATAGATTTATTAGCTCTATGGGGGCTGCACTTAGGACCGACCCATCAAAGATAAAGGTTAAAAGATTAGATAAGGTAATTCATTGCGGACTTTCTAGAGTACTTAGAAAAAAACTAAGACAAAGTGGATATGACATAAAAAAAGTAAAATGTGTATCATCTGATGAAGTAGTTGATGAGAGCATTATTGCAAAAATTGAAAAAGAAGATGGTAAAAAATCTGTGATTGGTAGCCTGCCAACAATTACTGCCATATATGGACTTGTGATTGCCAATGAAGTGATAATGGATTTGGTTGAAAAGTAAAATTATTTGAAACATAAAAACCGTGCTATTTTGTAGCACGGTTTTTTCTTTAACAATAGAATCACTTTGTGATAGATTCTGGATCCCCGAGCAACACAATTTATTGTGATGGCTCGAGGATGACTGTATTTAGCAGTATCTATCTGTAATTTTTATAAGCTTTAATATTCCAGTCTTTACATTTCCAGTTTTCATCTGTTTCTTCTTTTTCAAAGATACAAACACCACCTGTTGTTACCTTGATATCAAATTCATTTGAGAATTTTTCAAAATCACCAGTAATATAAGGTGCAAATCTGATAGTTCCGTTGCTTGATACTAAAAGAACAGTTTTATCTTTATATTCTTTTGCTACCATATCTGCAAAGTCATGCCAAGATTTTACAATGCCTTTTGGATCTACTAACCAGCCATCAGGAACAGTTGCATCTTTATTCCACCTATCAATTGCTTCTTGACCTAATCTTGCGATTACGTCTTCTTCTGGTTTATTTTCATCTGGACCATAATCAATTTCTGAAAAATCGTGATTTATTTTGATATCTTCTTTAGCTATACCCATTTCTTCTACAGCATAACTTGTGGTTTGAATATGTCTTTTTAATGGACCTGAGAAAACTACATCTGGAGTCATATCATTATCTCGCAAATAACGACCAACACCTCTTCCTCTTTCATCTTCAACAAGTGGTAAGTCTGTTCTACCGCCTACTCTAGTGATTACATCACCTTTAGCAAATGTGTTGCCGTGTCTAGCGATAATTATTCTAGTTGTCATTATTAATATTCTCCATATTTATTGAAAAATTCTTCTGCTTTATCTCTATCGGCTGGGCTATCAACACCAGATAGAGCTTGTCTTCCTTGATAGTCAACTTTTACAAGTTTAACATTTAAGCCCATATTTAAGAATTTTAATTGTTCTAGGCCTTCAGTAACACCATCAGAATATATCGTGTCTTTTACTTTACCAATTTTGGATAATACATCAGTTCTGTAACTATAAAGACCGATATGTCTTAAAATTGGTGAGAATTCAGGAGATAATTCTTTTAATTTGTCTTCTTTTCTTAGAGCTGGAACGATATTTTTAGAAAACCAAACAGCATCCCATTCACTTTCTTTTGTGATACCTTCAATGCCTGAGCCTGCTTTTGCATTTACAATACAAGTTGTGCCTGAATATGGGTTTTTCTCTTTAGATTTTTTAAGAGCTGATAAAGTTTCCCAAGTTAAGTTTACACATGGAGTTACAACTTCTACAGAATTGTCTTTTCTATAGCTGTCAATCATTGCTTCTAAAAACCATGGTGGACAAGTTGGGTTATCACCTTGAAGATTAATTACAAATTCTGGATTCCCATCGACTTTTTCTACTAGCTCTGCAATTCTATCTGTTCCTGTTGGGTGATCGTCAGAAGTTAAATAACATTCCATATTTTTTTCTTTGCAGAAATCTACAATTCTTTGATCTTCAGTTGCGATTGCACAGTGAACTTCACCTGTTGGATATTTAGCAGCTGTTTTTTGAGCGATTTCCCAAACTCTAACTAGCATTTCTTTACCGGCTATTTTGAGTAATGGTTTGCCTGGAAGTCTAGTTGATGCATATCTTGCTGGTATTCCGATTAGAATTTTCATAAAATTAATCTCCTCTTAGATTTTTTTTGATGAGGCAGTGTAATATGAAATGTTTAATAATTCAATGATAAATTAACCAGCAATACCCGCTTGTTTGGCTTCTTTGATTGTTTGAGGATTGAGTTGTATACTACGACCTTTAACAATGTTTCTTTTTGTTTTTTTCCTTTGTTGAGAATTTGTTGGGTATGCATGGTGATTGAAGAGATTTATAGCATCTTGCTGAGAATAACCTTGACCTTCTAAAATATATAGAATGGCTGCTCTTCTGGCAATTAGAGCTTCTCTTTTGTTTTTATAAAAAATGTCATCACCATTTTTCAGACTAGTAGCTAATCTCTTCGCTCTTATTTTATTTTGCTTTAATCTTTTTCTTAATAAAGGTGTTGACGGTCCTTTATATTCTAAGATGTTTTTATTTTCGATTAACTTTTTAATGATGTGTTTTCTTTGGTTGGGAGAGATAAAATTTGAACAGATGTTAAGTGAGGCAATTTTATTAGTATTAATTAGATTTGTAAAACTTTTCGTTTCCCAAAGGAAAGTAAATTTTAGATTAAGCTTTCTGACCTCTGGTGCATCTTTTTGCATTAATCCTCTAGTTAAGGCTTGTAAGCCATCATCACCTAAATCATATTCACTTGCATCAATTTCTCGTAGACTTTTATATTCCATAATTTTATTTTTTTTGAAAAAATCAGAGTAATCTAGGCTGGCTACTTCTTGTGCTAAGTTGATCTTAACCTTAAAAGCATTGGGGGTGTCTTGTTCTAAGACCGGTTGTTTAACATCTAACATAAAACAACTCCAATAAAACTCAATAAATATTTGAACTTGCTGATTTAGTATTTATTATAGATTATAAATTTTAGAAATTAAATAAGGGAATTTTTTATGGTTGATAACTTTATTGTAGTTTTATATTTGGCTGGAATTTTATGGCTTGGAATATCATCTTCTAAACAAATTAAAGATATTCAAAATTATTCGATAGCGGGTAAATCTTATGGATCTTTTGTAATTTTTGCTACTTTGTTTGCTTCCTTTTTAGGGGGTGGATTTTCAATGGGCAATGCTGAGAAAGTATTTGGTTTTGGGATTATGAATATTATAGCTCTTTGGGGGTTTTCTGTTCATCAAATAATAATTGCTAAATATGTTGCACCAAAAATAAAAGCATTTCCAAAGGCCATTTCGGTTGGCGATATTATGGAGACTAACTTTGGCAAAATTGGTAAAATTGTAACTGGATTTTTTGCAACGCTTTTATGTATTGCGATTGTTGGAGTTCAGGTATCTGCGATTGGTTATATTTTTGATTTATTTACTGGAGTTGGTAAATTATATGGGATTTTGATTGGATGTTCAATTGTGGTGATTTATGCAACAATTGGCGGGATGCATGCGGTAGTTAAAACCGATATTGCACAATTTGGGATTTTAATTATCGGTCTTCCTTTAACATTGATTTTTGGAATTATGGAAGTTGGTGGAGTTAGTGAAGTTATAAAAGCTGTGCCAGACACTCATTGGCAAATTCCAGCAATTAATTCTAGTTGGATTGGTTTTATTTCAATGTTTTTTGTATTTTTATTTGGTGAGGCTTTGGTTCCTCCTTATGTGCAAAGATTATGCATTGGTAAATCTGAAAAACACACTACAACAGGAACTATGTGGGCAGGGATTATATCAGTGCCGTTTTTAGCAATTACTGGTGGGATTGGTCTGATTGCTTTTACTATGAATAGTAGTCTTGATCCGAATATGGCATTACCATTTGTGATTAATAATGCACTGCCTCCTATATTAAAAGGCTTGGTAGTGGCTAGCATTATATCGGTTGTAATGTCTTCGGCTGATTCATTTTTAAATTCAGCATCGGTGGCATTGGTGCATGATATTATTCAGCCACTTAGAAAAATAAAAATTGAAGCTAAAAAAGAATTAAAAATGGCAAAAATAGCAACAGCATTAATTGGAATTGGAGCGATAATATTTGCTTTAGTGTTTGATAGTATATTTGCACTGATTATATATGCTTATACTTTCTGGTCGCCAATCATACTTCCTGCCCTATTTATGACATTGATTGGTAAGAAGATATCTAAAACTAGTTTTATCTTAGGTGGGGTAACTGGTTGTTTAACTGTGATCATTTGGAATAATATTTTAGCGAGTCCTTACGGGATTGATGCTATACCTTTGGCTATATTGTTAAATTATACAATGATTATATTTACTAACCGTTTGAAATAATATAAATTTTATTCGAAAAACATATAGTTCACTATTTCTCATTGACAAAATATTGCAAAAGTCATATTTTCAGGCTCTATTTAAATACATTTATAATGTATTGTTTTTCAATATTATTAACCTTTCTCCCGTTTTGGGAGTTTTTAAATTTTTAACAAGATGGAAA
>DHQH01000044.1:17048-18390 GCA_002410125.1 Alphaproteobacteria bacterium UBA5343 | reverse complement strand
GATTTATCTAGAGTAGAGAGAATTTTTATCGTTATTTTCGCCGATAGAGAAGGCGAAGTTGATATTTTCGAAGATGGTGAAACTGCCATTCTTTACAAAAGAGGTATGAGTGTTAACGACCTTAATTTGGATAATAAATTTCGTATAAGTCAGTATGAAATTAACACTCATGATATTAGACGACCAAGCACAAATGATATTAACCTTGTAAAAGGTTTAATATCAAAAGATAACGAAGAAGCCATCCTTAGAAGAAAAATATTGTTTAATTTTTCCTCTATTGGAGTGGCCGCTGTTGACAAAGTTGAAAAGATTGAGAATGAGAAGATATATATTGCTATCCCTTATGCTCCGTTTTTTGTTGACCGTAAAGGAGAACAAGTTTTTTGTGCTTTCCGCATTGAGTATAACAGTAAAGAATATATTTTTATATTCGTAAACTGTCACTTAAGAGATGGGGTAAAAGAACCATTCCGCATCACCCTACGAGATTATATAGAGGTAGAAAACCTATCTCGAGAGGAGATGTTCCGTTTCTTTGACAAGTTCAAAGATGTAAAAAATGAAACAATTGCCGATTTGGAAGATCTGTCGATAGAGCTTGCAAATGAGCTTCCATCTGTAGCATTCGACACCGTTTGGTGTAGCTACAGTTATTTAGCATAAACCTTTTTAACCTAAAACTAACTATTCTAAGGTCGGTATTTCACCGGCCTTTTTTATTTTTAAATGAAATTTAATTTTTGATGGATATCCTAGTAAATAAATGAGTTGCTTTGCAACAGAACTGGATTTTCGCTATCGCGAGAATGACACATAGCGTATTGCACTATAAGGGTTTTTGTTTATGTTAAATCATATTTGGATTGCGTTTTTTTTAGCTTCTTTTTTATCGGCTCTATATCAATTTTTGGTGATGGGGAATTATCAAATATGGACTGATGTGATTAATTCTACTTTTACAACTTCTGAAAAGGCTTTTCAAATATCACTTGGTCTTACTGGGATTTTATGTCTCTGGTTGGGGCTTTTAAAAATTGCAGAGCGATGTGGAATTACCAATCTTATCTCAAAACTATTAGCTCCGTTGTTTAAAAGAATTATGCCTGATGTGCCATCAGACCATCCTGCGATTGGTAATATGGTGATGAATATTTCTGCCAATATCTTAGGGCTTGATAATGCTGCGACCCCTGCTGGAATTAAAGCTATGGAAGAATTGCAGAAGTTAAATGAAGAAAAAGACACAGCTACAAATTCTCAAATTATGTTTATGGTTCTTAATACCTCATCAGTGACAATTTTACCAATTGCAATTTTGATGTACCGGGCGGAGATGGGG
>DHQH01000044.1:16052-16835 GCA_002410125.1 Alphaproteobacteria bacterium UBA5343 | reverse complement strand
GGCAGTGTTTATTCCGATTTTGCTGGCTACTTCAATTTCTACATTTGTTGGTTTTTTATCGGTTTGTTTAGTGCAAAGAATTAATATTTTTAATAAAGTTGTGCTTTCTTATATCTTAGCTTTTGTGCTTTGCTTGGTGGGTATTACTTATTATTTTTCTCACCTGCCAGAAGAATCAAGAACTATACAATCAGCGGCGATTGGAAATTTTATTTTATTCTTTATTATGATTTCTTTTGTGTTTGTGGGATGGATTAAAAAACTGCCTGTTTATGAAATTTTTATCGAAGGTGCAAAAGGTGGTTTTACGGTTGCGATGAGGCTTATTCCTTATATTGTGGCAATGCTGGTTTCTATTAGTTTGCTTCGTTCGAGCGGTGTGCTAGATTTAATCTTAGATGGATTGAAGATGATTGTTGCTTGGATGGGAATTGATACAGGATTTATTCCAGCAATTCCAACGGCAATTATGAAACCATTGTCTGGCAGTGGTGCTAGAGGAATGATGCTTGAGACTATGCAAAATTATGGGGCGGATTCTTTCCCTGCATTTATCGCATCGACTATTCAGGGTAGTACTGAGACTACTTTTTATGTTTTAGCGGTTTATTTTGGAGCAGTTAAAATTACGAAAGTTAGACATGCGATTACCTGCTCACTACTCGCCGATATTGCGGGGATTATTGCGGCGATTTATCTTGGTTACTACTTTTATTAATTTCTTTGTCTTTTGGGCAACTTGTTGCCTTTTAATAGTTACTAGATTGCCACGAGCTAAAGCTC
>DHQH01000044.1:13571-15836 GCA_002410125.1 Alphaproteobacteria bacterium UBA5343 | reverse complement strand
GAGCTAAAGCTCTCGCAATGACATTATAAAAAGACATTAAAGATTATCTAATAAGAAGTCGATGTTGCCTTTGCGGCCTTTTTTAAGGTTAAAATCGCTATAGAGTTCGGTGGCAATTTCTTTTTTATCTAATCCTTGTAAATCTAAATATTCAAAAAGTAGTTTGAATTGTCTAAATAGTGAAATTTTGTGGGTTTGATTGGTGGTTTGCCAAATCCATTTTGAAAAAGCCATAAATGCATCAAATTTGGAAGTGTCATTAGTTTTCCATAAAAGTTCCATAGCTTTGGGGAAGTTTTCATGGTTATAGTAAAGATCAAAGAATCTAGCG
The DNA here is from genome assembly GCA_002410125.1 of Alphaproteobacteria bacterium UBA5343. Classification (GTDB taxonomy): domain Bacteria; phylum Pseudomonadota; class Alphaproteobacteria; order RF32; family UBA5343; genus UBA5343. Next base: position 15,505 of record DHQH01000044.1, on the reverse strand, counting down.
AATCTTTTAATATGTTGTAATTCCTTATAGCTCATATCTTTGGTTTGCATGATTTCATATGGGTTATATTTGGAATATACCATTTTGCAATCGTCTTGATGACGAATGATTGGGGCTCCGTTGAGCCTTTTTAAGATACCCATTTGAATATTTTGAGGATTGGCAGTGATTAATTTATCAAAGCTTAGCTTAAAGCTTTCATAAGTTTCATATGGGAGTCCTGCAACCAAATCTGCATGAATATCAGCACCTGTTTCTTCTTTTAGATATTTGAGAACTTTTAGAGTTTTGGCTTCATCTTGTTTTCTTGATATTGCGGTTAGAACTTTGGGAGTGAAAGTTTGGACTCCTGCTTCTAGGTGGAGAGCTTCAGGTGGGAACCCTTGCATCATTTCTAAGATTTCATCTGACAATCTATCTGGAAAGATTTCGAAATGGAGGATTATTCCATCTCGCCAATTTTCCTTAAACATAGTTAGGAGTTTCCTAATTCTATCTTTTTTTAAGTTGAAAGTTCTATCTACAAATTTGAAAGTTCTAACCCCTCGTTCAATTAAGGTTTTCATATCACTTAAAAATTTATCAATATCAAAATCTCTAACACCTTTGGATCTGGAAGAGATACAAAATTCACATGAGAATGGGCAACCTCTGGAGGCTTCAACATAAATCAAACGATTTTCGATATCCTCATCGCTATATAAATCGTAAGGAGTTTTAATGGTTGATAAATCAAGAGGGGTTTGATTGTGATGAATTTTGGGAGTTGGTTTATTTTCATCGATGGCTTTTACGAGATTATAAAATAATTTTTCACCCTCACCGCATATAATATGATCGGCTAAATCATACATTGGGGATTTTTCATATTCGTAAGTTACTTCTGGACCGCCGAGCACCATTTTTATATGGGGATGGGTGGACTTGATAATTTCAACAACCTTTATCATCATATCAACATTCCAGATATAAACCCCTAAACCTAAGACATCGGGGTTTTCATCGATTAGCCTTTCTGCAATATCGGTGTGGGTATCTTGGAGCGAAAACTCTATAATTTCGGTGGAGTTAGTATATTCACCTAGATTTGCATATAGGTATCTAAGCCCAAATGAGGTGTGGGAGTATCTGGCGTTGATGGTTGATAAAATTATTTTCATCTATTAAATACCTGTTTTGATTAATGTCTTTAGGTATAGGGCAAAAGAATGAGAAAGTCTAGTGAATAAATTGTCTTTAAATATTGGGCAAAAATGAAAAAAATATATTGATGATGGAGTAAAAATGATAGTAAATTTTGGTAAAGTTTAATAATAGAGGTGAAGAAAAATATGTTAATGACGACGATTGCTTTTATGATGGGAATATTTAGGATTGTCCCGGCATTTAGGGATTCTGGATTTTTTGTTTTGCATATGGCACTGACGATTGGAGCTACTTATTTGGCGGAGCAAAAATTTGCAGCAAGAGGTATTGAAATTGCAATGTTTTCTAAGGCGGCTCTTTATTATTTTGCTTTTTTTCATTTGATTATGATTAATATTGTTACTTTTATGGCATATGGAATTGATAAGTCAAAAGCGATTAAAGGGCAAGATAGAGTTAAAGAATCTGTGTTATTTTCACTGGGTATTTTTGGTGGGACACCGCTTGCTTTTGTGGCTCAGATATTTTTCCATCACAAGACTAAAAAGAAAGAATTTCAAGGCATTTTCATTACTATCTTTATATTGCAAATGATTGCAATTATTGGGTTACTCAAGATGATGGGCTTTTAATTTAGATAGGTTTTAAGTGATATTTGAGGAGTTTTGAGGGGAGCTGATGGCTCCCTTCTTTTGCATTTGGGGCTTTTTATGTAAATTAGGGGTTGACGGGGATAATTTTTGGTGGTAGAACAAGCACATCTTATCGCGGGGTGGAGCAGCCCGGTA
>DHQH01000044.1:8315-13391 GCA_002410125.1 Alphaproteobacteria bacterium UBA5343 | reverse complement strand
TCTGGCCCCCGCAACCAAAATAAACCCTTGATTTCTCAAGGGTTTTTCTTTTATCTGGATTGTTTTATTTAAGGGTGATTTTACTCATTGCCGAATCATTGCCGAATTATGATCAAGGTATTTTAATAAAAAAAGAATCCCGTTGCATATTATACTCCTTTGACCAGTTGCCATATCAAAACAAAAAAACACTGGACAATCGTAATATTTTATAATAATAACCACTGGGTAACTTGACCTATTAACTTGAAATTAACCAATAATAGTGTTATATTATAGATAAGTTCATTGATCATAACGAGATTTTCTCGGATTAACAGAACAACATGGCCGTCATTGAGGACAATCTCTGGCGGTTTTTGTCTTTTAAAGGCTATTCCAATATTCTTCAGCCACTTTAATCCTCTTGTTTTTCCTTGCTTCGCTTACAGGATAACCTGTAACGACGTAAGCACTCTTATTATTTTCATCAATAATTAGTAAATAATTCAATTTTGTATTTAGTATATTTACCTTCCTCTTATCTATGAAATAGATATAATCACCATTAACCATCTTAGAAGTATCAATACTTCTCGCATCTTTTATACATTTATGGAAAAAAGGGACTGTTTCATACCTTAAAGGGTAAGATGCATCACTACCTGATGAATGCCCCTCTGTGATTTCATTAAAACACCTCTCCTTTTGAGACCAACTACTAGCATTTCTTATAATTGGTTTACCATTAAAAGTATTTTCTTCTTCCCAAGTCTTAGAGTAAACTTCATAGCAATGACCTTTGAACTCTTCAAGACCTTCTCTATTACCATCATAATCACTCCGATTTATTTTTTTTATATCACACATTAGCTTTATTATTCTCCAGACCAATAGAATATATTAAATTTTTGCTCTGAAGGGAGAGTATTCTTCTCTAATGTTTTCTTTGATAAAAGCTTGATGTGCTCTATTAATTCTAATTTGACACTATTAGTTTTTAAACCTTTATTAAGATATCCGAGTGCTCCAATCAGTAAATCGGCAACTTGTAATATTTCCACATCTTTAGAATCAACTATCTGAATATTATTAATAATATCTTCATTAAAATCATAAAGCTTGTTGCTAAGTACTTTTTTTAGTTTTCGTACTTTTACCCCACCCCTTCTTCTCTCCTTAATATCAACAAATATATTATAGATATTATAACTATTTATAATATTTATTAGCGTTTGATAATAAATTTTATAATACCACTGATCGTGTGTTTGACTATAATCCTCATGCCTTAGGTTTCGTTTTGATGCAACTACAGCTCTAAAATTTAGATCATTATGAAAAAAATATGATATTATATCTTTATAGAATCCAATCTTAGATTTAGAAACTGTATTCCACTTAAGTTCACAACCCCTTCTTAGGTGATGTTTTTCTTTGATATCTCTGATATCACAACATATTTTCTTAGAAATATTCTTTTTACACCAAATACCTCCTATTACCATAACAGGAGAATCATCATGTTCTAAGTGGCATGATTCATCACAATATATGTTATATGTTTCTATCATATTTTTTAACCTTATGTTTCTAAATTAGGTGAATTATTTATTAGCTAATGCATTTATCAACCGATTATATATTAAATTGTTTAAATTTAATATAAAAAAACTTTATAATAACAAATATACATAAATAATTATTGAACAAGAAACTTTGGAAAAATAAAATGAGTGTGATTAATAAAATTGAGCAAGCGATGTTAGAGATGGAAGGGGGTAGATTTCAAAAGATTTGTAACCTCTATTTATCAGCCAATGGTTATAATATAAATGCAGAAGGATCTGTTACATCTACAAACAAAACGAAGAAAGGTACACCAGATTGCTTTATAAAATCTTCACATGGTAACTTTATTTTTGTAGAGTATACAACTCAACAAACAGAAGTTTATAAAAAATTTGTAGATGATATATCAAAATGTGTTAATACAAAAAAAACAGGAATACCCAAATCAAAAATTAGTAAAATCATTCTTTTTTACAACTCAAAATCTGAAATGAGCCCAGATGAACAAAATAAATTACAAAAAATGTGTGGAGATATTGAACTAGAGATTTATGGGGTATCTACTATATCTAGCAACCTCTACAATAATCACAAAGATATAGTGATTGACGAACTACATATAAACACAGGATATGGTCAAGTTCTTACAGAAGATAAGTTTATAGAATCATTTAACAATTCAGACGTTGCAATGCCAATAAATAATAAATTCTTCTATAGAAAAGAAGAATTAAAATCATTAGTTAGAAGTATAGAAAAAAACAACCTCACTATTGTTACTGGTAGAGCAGGTGTTGGAAAGACCAAAATATGCTTAGAGGCAATCAAAAAGTATAAAGAAAAAAAACACAACATAAAAATAAATGTTCATTGTATAAAATACCACGGTAAAAGCATATACGACGAGATTAGAGTTCATATAGATGATAAAGAAAACCATATAATATTTGTGGATGATATAAATAGATTAAGCAAGGACGAATACAACTATATATTTGATAGGGTAAAGACTAATAATTTTGTAAAAATACTGGCAACTGTTCGAGACTATGCCTTAGAAAGCTTATCACTTGATATTAAAGAAATTCAAAGTAAAGAAATATTAAAGATAGATAATTTTGGAAAGGAAGAAATTGCAAAAATATTAGAAAACTTATATGAAATCAGAAACCCAGATTTTATAGATAGAATCTTCCATATATCTCATGGAAATGCAAGAATCTCAATCATGGCAGGTAAAGAAGTTAATAAGACAGGTAATTTTTCTACTTTATTAAATGTATTTGATATATATGAGAGATATTTTGCTAATATACTAAAATATGATGATTGCATAGCAAAAAGTAAATCATCAAGACTATTAACAGCCATTTGTTTTTTTAGATTTATCAACTTTGACGATCAAAAATTTGTAGAAAATAATGTTATAGATACGTTTAATGTTGATATAACTTCATTAGAAAATGAATTAGATATTTTAGAAAAAAAAGAGTTAATTGAAAGATATAAAAATACTGTAAAAATATCTGATCAGACTTTATCAAGTTATATATTTTACAAGAACGTATTAGAAAGCAATAGTGATTTACTTAAAAATATCCTAAATAACTTCTTATTCAACAAACCAAATAATTGTAAAGATGCTTTTTACCCATGCATACATAAATTCAACAAAGAAGATATTGAGAAAAAAATAAAACCTATAATAGAAAGTTTATGGAATAATAAAACAACATCAGATTATCAAAAAGAATTAATTATTGATGTATTCCATATATACACCCTTACTAATGCACTAATTTACCTAAAGCATAAGGTTAATGAAGTTAAAAAGAATGAAACCTATAATCTTAACTTAGATTCTGATAATAATTATAACAAAGGCATAATGAAAATCTTTTCAACATTACTGCAAGTTGGAGATAATGAAACTATTGTCAATACTATAGAGCTATTAATTGACTATATACATAAAGACCCAAATGAAATAAAATACGCTTTAGGAATGTTAGAAGATATATTCTCTGTTGATAGAAATAGTAGTATTAATAAATTCAAACTTCAGAAAAACCTTATATCAATAATTAATAAATTATCCTTAAAAGAAGAATACAAACATATTGACGATATTATAGTTAGAATAGCGACATCATTTTTAAAAACCGAACATAGAAAAAACATAAGCTATAGTAATAAATTAGAAATACAAACAATCAATCAACATTTTAGTGACGAATTAATAGAATTCAGGGAATTTATATGGAATATTATTGGAAACACTAATATATTTAAGATATTGCATATATACAATGAACTAAGTTACAACATTAAAGAAAAAAAAGTTATAGAGTATGATAAAAAAGTTATTTCTACAAAATTAAGAGAATATAAAGATGAAATAACTTTAAAAGAAATCATAGTATTAGATAAATATGTAAAAACTTTAAAGAGAAAAAAAATAAAAAACATAAAAACTATAGAAAAAATATTAAATAGAAATGATTTAAAGTTTTTTAATTTGTTTTTCCCTGAAATTGGAAACATAAGTGATGATAAACAAATAGACGACTACTTAAGAGATATACCACCTAATATATCAAAAAAAGTAATAGATGATTATTTTAATATGACGGATATTATATCTGAAATTAAGATTAACTATACAAGTACTCATATATTAAACTCTATTATATCTAAACTGATAGAAAATCAAAAAATCACTCATATTGATGTCCTAGATTACTTCATTGATAAAAATGAAATGGAAAAATTATCATCATTACCTGTATACTGTGATATTATTGACAAAATTGGTATAGATAATGTTATTACAAAGATAATAAATAGTAAAACAAAGGATATTAATTACTGCCTATTATCTAGTTATGCTAAATGTAAAGAAAATTATAATTATTTTGATAAAATTATTCAATTAATTGAAACCATTAATGAAAATGATGTTTTTTATTTAGACAATGATATTCTTGAACTAGCCAACACAAATCAAAATTACTATAACAAGCTGATGGTTTCTTTATTAGAGAAGAACGATACTAAATTTATAAGATGGCTTATTATAGGTGGAATTAATAGATATCACGATAGATTCGTTAATTTAATTGATAACTATTATAATGAAGCTAAGAAATTATTTTTTATTACACTTAAAAGTGACCAAGCATACTTTTTAAAAAATATTTTTAATATATTATTTAAGAAAGATAAATCATTTATTATTGATTATATAGATTATATTACCTTAAACGACATTACTGAAGCTAAAGATGACTTCTCTTTTTTATGGGAAAATGAAGATTACTATGAAGATATTGAAAAAACCATCTTCTATTATTTTGAAGTAAATAAACGTTATTATATAAAACCTATTGTTTATAATTTTTTTAAAGTAAATAACAGAAATGCTGTGATCTTACAAAATAATTTAATAAAAAATATTATATATAAACATTTTAAAAACACAGAAAAGATGGAAACAATAATTAAACTAATAAACGCTTTTCCACC
>DHQH01000044.1:0-8106 GCA_002410125.1 Alphaproteobacteria bacterium UBA5343 | reverse complement strand
ACTAATAAACGCTTTTCCACCTGATAGAATAACTGTTTTTATAGAATACTTAATTAGTAAAAATATTGACATAAAACTATTCGAAAAAATTCATATTATACCTAATAGCTATTCTTGGTCCGGTAGCAAAGTTACTTTACTTGAAAAACATGCAGAATATGTAAATAGAATAGTACCATTATTAAAAGGAATAAAATTCTTAGAACATAAAAAACATCTTCAAAACTTATTGAAATGGAATATAAAGGATATAGAAACTGCTAAAGTAGAAGATTTTATAGGCGAACATTATCTTATATGATTATAGAAATTTTTCTCGCTTCCCTCTCGCTTAAAGTGATAAAATTACAATAAAATATCGGAAAAATAATAGAAGTGTGAGCTTTTGTTATTAAATGTTTTTCCTCGCTAGCTCCTCGCTAAGAACAGTTAAATTGTAATAATATATTGCAAAAAAAACACAAAATATTTTCACGGCTTCCCCGTGGCTTAAACAAGAAAGAGTTTTACAATATTCTATTGCAAAATATTAAACGATACTTACTCACTGTAATCCGTTAACATTGCAATAAAATATTACAAAAAGTTATACTTATGAATTTTTCTGTGCTAGCTTCGTGCTTCCCTCTTGGTTAAACCTTGGTACAAATTTTATATAAAGATGCTGTTTTTACAATAAATCATTGGAAAATTAAGCTAAAATTCCAATAAAATGTTACAAATTAAAAAATGATATTTTTTGACCAAAAAATTCCAATAAAATATTGTAAAAAAGACACCTAAAAGTCTTTTTTTATAGTTTTTTATATATTATGAATATCCGTCATAAAATCTTAGATTTTTAAAACATTTATTATCTATATTCACTTCTTTGAATTTATGGATTTTTTTATTAGATCCTAATACCGTTATATAATCAAATACACCTGTATATTCATAAAATCCGGGTTTTAATTTATCTCCATCAACATATTTATGTGATGTCTTTATAAATATTGACCTTCCTGACATAAAGAAACTCGCAATCACACCATCACTAGTGGTTTGTAGCACTTTCACATATCCTGGTGCGAGCTCGTATATACAATTCTTTTCTGGTGTTTTTGTAGCAAGCTGATAAGTGAAATTTTCTAGCCCCGTCCTTGACAATCGTTTGCCTGCAGTGCATTTATGGAAACTTGCCTCTTCTTCAAAATAGTATTTTAGCTTTATCTCTCCAGCTAAGTTCTTTATATTTAAATTATTACGAGGGTCACAATCTCGATTGATTTCTCTATATATACTATATAACTCATTTTTGGTTTTTATATTAGATTGCTTTATAACATCCAAAGTATCTTCAGCTTTTTCTTCTATACTTTTATATTGAGATTTAATGTATTCTTTTGCTATTTCAAAATACCAATCATCTATTGGCTGTAAACGATCTCTGTTACTGTATTTATTATTTAAGAAATCACATAAAGCTTGTTTTTTAGACTTTTCATTCGCTAATTTTTCTTTTCTCTCTTTACTTAACCTAGTTTGCTTGTGATAATTATCTTCTATACCTGTATGTTTATATACATATTCCTCTATATCAGAGTAAACATTCTGCACACCAGTGCAGGATATAGTACTTAACAACATTATAACTAATAAAGCTCTTTTCATAGTTAACTCCTAATTTTTAAAATTAAAAAGTCGCCATGGATTAGTTGGCGACTGGGAGTTCGTAACTACAACAAGTATAGTGCGACTTATTCACTGAAAAGCTTATTAGGTCGCCTCCCAGTCATAAGACTAGGAAAGCGAACCAATTTATGTCTTGATTCAAGACACTTGTTGGAGGTTACGACACCTCAGAAGATAATCCATACCTTCCACTTACAACAATAAAAAGAAATATAAAAATTAGCAAGCAGAATATTGATTTACGTGCTTCCCTCGTGGTTAAAGCACGTAATAAAAGACTAATACTCAGTAAAAACCCCTTTATAAGAAATAATATTATCAAAGTTTTTATGTATATCTAGGTTACAAAGATTTGTTTCTTTTAATAGATATCCGAAAACATCATCATTATAAATATCTTCTATTACTATTGAGTTTAATGGGTATTTTGTTTGTACAATTCTATTCTTTGTATAGACTCTGTAATTTTTTAGGTATGGGGTATTAAGACAAGATTTATCTAAACCTTTACATAGTTCTTCTTTTGTAAGATTATTTGAATTTAATAATATATGAACATGATTGTTTCCCTTAGCTTTACCTTGCTCTAATACTAAATAGAATTTGAAGAGCTTATCACTATCTATTAATTTATACCAATAACGGCCATAAGCTTCCTCATAGTATTTTTTGAATATGTTTTTTGTTCTAAGTTTTATTTCATCTCGACTAAGATCTTGATTACTAAATGTTATGGTAATAAATAAATTGGGATTAATACTCTTAAGGAACTTTTTGACCTCTTCAATATTTTTATATGTTGTTTTACTTAGATATTTAAGCTGCTTCTCAACATTGTTCTCTTTTCTATTTATGTCAAATACAGACTTAAAGTGATGGCGACAAGCCATCGCAGTCAGCGTATTATCATTGCAAGGTTGAAATGTAGTATTTTCTATATACTTACTTGAATAGCTTCTATACTCTTTATTTACCCTTTGATATCTTTTTTTATACCCCTTATGCATAATATATTATCCTATTTTAGGCATAGTTATAACAAATAAAGTAAAGGACTTTATTGGGTTATTCTATATGTTTAATTTTTCTAGAACTCTCTGCGGCCACTAGTTTTTATGATATGTTAAAATTTAATTTTTATGAATTTTTCATGTTATAGCTGTCTGATTCTAACCAATTGTAGAATTCAGTTTCTGGATAAAGAATTATCCTACCTTTTTTAATATAAGGAATATTGTATCGCTGTACTGCTCGCCAATGATTGAGGCTGGTAACTTTTACCCCCAGTATATCGGCCACTTGTTTTTGTGTTAAATATTTTTTGCTTTGACTCATTTTAACCTCCACATCCATACAAAGCTTTATTGCAATGTATGTGGAGTAGTGTAGATTTATTTAAATTTTAAGTGTATTCCGTTCAATAGAAAAAAAATTATCCTGAATGGAAAATTTTAACTTATTCTTTTCGTATAATTAGTTATATCGTTACAAACCAATGGCATAACATCATATGCATCAGGCATATTATCTATAATCAAATTGATTATTTCCTCTATTTTGTTTCTTTTTAGAAAAGGTTTAAATGTTGGATTAAAATTATTATAAAGGTTTTTTACCAAGAATATCATTAGATCTCTATAATTATCTGATTTTGCTTTTCTTGATATAACAGAAGAAGGCTTTAATAAATTTCTATTTTTTAGTTCCTTTAAACCTTTTTGAGTTGACTTGTACTGTTCTTTTATAACCTTGATACGTTCACATATAAAAGAATCCATTAAATCATCAATTCCTGTACCTTGGGTTCTTGTTAACCTTAAACTACCCAAGAACTTAAATAACTCTTTATCAATTTCTTCCCACTTACTTAAAAAGGTCGTTATCTTTCTATTGATACTATTAAATTCTTCTGTAATATTTTGGTTCTCATTTTTAGACCTATAACAAGAGTCAATAAAACCCTGGTAACCTCTTACTAATATTCTTGCAAAGTCACTAGAGAAATAAGAACTGAACTTGTTAAAGTCATTCTTATTTTTAATCATTGTATATACTATGATTATAAAATATTTCTTTTCACTAAAATTTAATTCAGGAAACCTCAGCAATTCTTTATTCAGTTCTGATTTAATAGTATCATTAAGAGACGTATTATCGTATTCCTTCTTTATGAACTTAACTCTATTCATCGCTCACCCCTTTGTACTCATACATTTTATCAATGGCTCTACCCATACTTTCTCTAACTGGGTCATTATGAAGTCTTGCATATATCTGAGTTGCATCACTACTCTTATGCCCCAAAGACCTACCTATAATACTAAGACTTGAGCCTGTAATAGCTTGGTAACTACCTAATGTCCTTCTTACATCGTGAATCCTTAAATTCATTAATCCTATTGGTAACTCAATATTTTCTTTTTCTGCAATTTTAGTAACTTCTCGATATAAACTAGTAGTGTCTATTGTCTTAGGAAGAGTTTTTCCTTCTCGATATTTTTTTATATTCGTTATTGCCTTTTTAATTAACTTACTTAAATAGTCTTCTTGCTCCCACAACATAATTGTTGCTCTTTGTCTTATTCTATTCCAAGACCTCTTAGGATCTGCAAAATGTCCATTTGTACTAGTTTCTGATGGGAAAACCCAAGCACCAACTCGTTCTATATTATTTAATAACTCAAATGCATAATCTATTAAAGGAACATCTAAAGGCTCTCCATTCTTAGTATCTGGAATCCTCCAAATTCTTAAATCAGTGTCTATTTCATCCCATCGCATTGCTAAAACATTTGTTTTTCTTGCTCCAGTGAACAACAGCATCTTAAAATAGTTCTTAGCAATATTGTTTTCATCTTGCTCTAAACTCTCAAAAAAGAATTTAATCTCTTTAGGTTGCAAAAACCTATCTCTTTTTACTTCTTTATATTTTTTAACACCTGTAGTTGGATTAAAATCTGCATAGCCCCATTCTATGGCCTTGCTATACATACCTCTTAATCTTTCTAATATTCTATTAGCTTGATAAAGTCCATTTCTTGCTCTTGTTAGCTCATGTAGTTTTCGAACTTCTTGATTACTAATATCAGATAGTTTTCTCTTGAACCAATGATTAAGGAATTTAGGAATTTCCCTCTCATCATATTTCCAAGACTTCTTATTGGGTTTAGAATACCTCTCCATATATTCATCAAATAGCATTTCTAAGGTATATTCAGCTCTTTTCTTTCTAGTATCATCATTGGGATTTATATCATTTGCTATTAAAACCTTTACCTCAATTACTTTTCTTCTTGCTTTACTTACTGATAAATCTGGGAAAGTTCCTATTATAATTCTCTCATCCTTACCCTTAATCATCTTACGGATAAAGAATGTCTTTGTTCCTTTTGATGTTACATAAAGCTTTAACCCTTTCTCTTGAGTATCTGAATATGTGTCAAACCCTTTTTCAGGAGATTTGATTTTTAACAAGTCAGCTTTTGTAAAGTTAAGAGTTTTATTCATTAGAATTTACTTCCTTTCTTTAGCTAATGTGTTTTAAAACTATTCCATTTTGTTTCTAATAAGCAAGATGCATATATTTCAAGTAGAGCTAAAAAGTAAAAATCACTTACTTGAATATACTTTATTCTATAATTCCTATTAAGTTCATCTTGGATAATTTTCCCATATTCTTTAATTTCAAACTTTTCTCTATTTCCAGTATACTCTTTATTGTTTACCTTCTTATAGTTTTCTTTAGCTAATCTATAAAGGAAACTTGATGTATTATGATTAAGAGTTTTAAAATGCTGTCTAAATCTTCTTTTAATATTTCTTGATATTCCTACATATACAGGACTTTTATCGTCATATATAATGTATAAACCTGAAACCCCTTCTTCTATTTCTTTCAGAGCCTCTTTTACACTTAAAAGCTTTTTTTTGCATAACAGCTCCTCATCATATTCTTTTAGATTTTCTAATAGCTTCTTACTTGAAGGAATTTCTTCATCATTATAATTTTTAATCATTAGTGTTTATCCTATTCATCAATGTTAATCCATTTTTCTTTCTTAATTCTACTATTTAGATTACATTCAATCTCTTTTATAAACTCTTCTATTTTTACCAGTGCTTCTTTCTCTCCATCTCCAAATAAAAAATCATAGTACTTGTTATACACTTTATCTGTTAAATCATCCTTTTCCCATGAATAAAGAGCTTCACCATAAATACCAAACTTAAACACAAGCTTCCAGATTTCTTCAATTTTATTTGATAATTCAATATCCCAATATACACATGCCCTATGCTTAAGAGACGAATATTGTCTTATTTTATCAATATTATTATTCTCTCTATACTTGTAGACTAAATATTTAACTTTATTATCTTTAATATTTGTATCTCCTTCCTCTTTTAATTTATTCTTTATTGCATCGGTATCAGAAGAATAAACTGCAGGAAAAGCTATGTGCTTTATAAGCCCTTTATAATCTCTTGTCTTTATTAGTATTTCTCCAAGCAAATCTAGCTTGACTTTAAACAGATGCTCACTTTTCCAACTTCTATATGTTATACAAGCCAAAATGAGTAAACCTAAACTACCTATTGACGCAAGTAAGCTCGCTAATAATGTCAACCATTTGAATACACATGCTTCCATTCTATTTTCCTTTTGTGTTACTTATTACTTGTTCTAATGCAGTTATTTGTTCTGATTGCCACTGTTTGTCGCCCAAATAATCTATAGCCGAGAAAATAAAAGCCCCTAATGCTAATAATGTTGCTATTATTGAGAAACATAATGTCAACTTAGATATTTCTTTAGAATTTTGTGCTACTGCTACACCACTTTTTGATAATTCTAATCCATTTTTTGATATTTTGAGAGTATTTCTTCTGTTAGACTCATTAATAGCCTGATCATAAAGCAATTCTACTTCTCTTCTTCTTAGATCTCTGCTTATCTCTGGTAATCTAAAACTCGTTGCTGAACCTGAGTCTAAACCTCTGGATTGAATCTCTCCAATTCTTAATTCTTCAATAGTCCTTTCTAAATCATTGTCACCTAATGATATAACTTCATATTTTGAGATATCAGGCATTTACTCTACTCCTTTTTGCTATTTTCTTTTGTAATGCTATTTTTTCATTGAAATGCTTAGCCAAGTCATCTACTGGTAATTCAGATATACAAATATGATTGGTATTGTATAATTCTCTAAAATATTTAGGAGGTCTAGAATCTACCTTTATCAAGAACTGATAACCATAAAGAATTAATTCTATAAAATTTATTTGATAAACCTTCTTCAATTTGGGAAAACATATCGCTTTTGTTAAATACTCCTGCTCTTTTTGACCATTATATTCACCAATCATAAACGGGAACACTTCATTGTTATCGTTAATTTCATCTAATAGAAAATCTTTTGCTATTTTATGGAACTTATTACCTAAAGAAAAATTTTTATATTTTGATGATATATGAGCTTTATACAAAATGAAAACTAATGTGGTTTTTATATCTTTATCGTACTTCACTAAAGAACTTTTATACTCGCCGAAGTTAAAATAAGGCCCTCTATGTTTATCTATATTATCTAATGTTCTTTTGAATTTGTTTTCAGCCTTTGAGAATTTATTATCGCATTCGTGGCATAATAAGTACTCTCTGAACTCATCTTGAACTTTTGTAGTTTTATCTAGAAGCAACCACAAATTACCACTTTCATCAGTATTTTTAAGCCTTCTATAACAAAATTTAGGTATTATGTGTGATAATATCAGTTCTTTTTCTTCTCCACATAAAGGACATACACCTATTTTAGATTTATTTTTAGTCATTCTTGCTGCTTTTTGTGTTTGATTGTATTTGTTCTAATGCTGTTAACTGTTTATTTTGCCATTTTTCATCACCTAGATAATCAAGAATTGAAAAAATTATTGAAGCACCACAAGATATAATAGCAATCCATATAATAAGCTTATCTTTCTTATCAGCTCTTAATTTCTCCTCTTCATATCTTTTTTCTATTTCCTTTTTTTGCTTTTGACTTTCAATTTCTTCTCTTTCTAGATGTATTCCCTCTATAACTCTATCTTCACCATCTTTTCTTTTTAAATATTTTGAGCATTTTTTTCTACCTAATAAATCTTTTAATCTTATACCTTTAAACTGATAATAATAACAGTTGTAAGAACCCATTAAAATTACATTATTTCCTAGAATATATTGAAAATCAGACATTAACCCTGCGTTATTTACATGCTTACCATCTCCTCTTGTAATCTTTGAGCCGTGAGAAGAGTTATAACAAAAGGCACAACTAGCACAGTCTTTATTAAAAAATTTTCTGACACTATTCTCATCTAATTTTCTTAATTCTTCTTCTGTCATCTTAACTACCTTTTTTAATCTCATTGCCGAATCATTGCCGAATT
>DHQH01000030.1:9962-13553 GCA_002410125.1 Alphaproteobacteria bacterium UBA5343 | reverse complement strand
TCATTTAACTTGTCTTATAACTTTTACGAAGTATCTAGTGAAACTCCATAAAAAAAACCTGCTCTCAAGCAAGTGAGGAGAGTTCTATATCAACAATCTTCACAAGTCAACACCTTTTTTGCAAAAAAATACTCTTTTTTCTCTTTTTTTTATTAATCAATTGTTTTTGTTAATTATTTAATTTTTATTCTTGTTTGTTTACCTATTTTTAATCTAAATTTAATCATAGTTATGCTAGTTTCAAAGGTATGTAATATATGTTTGATAGAATCATTTGATTAATTGATTCGTATTTAGGTGAAATAATATAAGGTAAGTATTTATGTATAAGTTTTTAATTTTAACCGTCGTTGCATTTTCTTTTGCAATTACTTCTTGCACCACGACTGCACCTGTGACATCTAATAGCAATTTTGCTACAGAGGGTGATGATGCAATTCCTCCTTCTTTTGCTCAATTTCCTGATGTGCCTTTTCCTGAGAAGACATTAATGAATTTAGATGAAACCAAAATTTTAGGTAGTGGAGAAAACTGGATGGGCTCTATTGTATTTACTGCTCCTTATAATCCTAGCTCAATGTTTGACTTTTATATGGCAGAACTTCCAAAGTTCTCATGGAATCAAATCGCAGTTGTAAGATCTAAAGTTAGTCATATGACATATAAAAGAGCCAACAGAGTTATACAGATATTAATTTCTTCGACAACAACAGGAGCATCGGAAGTATCTTTAACAGTTACTCCTGGAACAGGCGGTAAATAGTTTATGAAGTTTTTGACTTTTTTTACATTTGGTGGGCATCAGTTTTGGGAAGATGTTTTCTATTATCAAAGATGGAGAATTCAGAGGAATTTTTGGTCGAAAAGATGTAGAATATTAGACCCTTGGGACATTAGAAGAGGTGTTGGCACTTATATGGAGTGTAAAAAAAAGTTTGAAGATATTAAACAAATTTATGAGTTACCAAAACAAAAAGGTCATATGGTTATTATGCTACATGACCTTTTATCGAATAAGAATGTATTTAAGAAAATGTGGAAAGAGTTTGTGAAGACAGGTTTTGAAGTTGCCTCTATTAATTATCCTTCAACTAGGCGAGATATAAAAATTCATGCAAAACAAATTGAATTTTTCTTAAATAATCTAGAAGGGATTAATAAAGTATCTTTTGTAACCCATGGAGTTGGTGGAATTATCCTTCGATATGTGCTAAGAAAAAATAGCAAATGGAGAGAAAGATTAGAAATTGGTAGAGTGGTTCAGATATGCCCTCCAAATAATGGCTCAACTTTTCTAGAGGAAATTTATCGATTTAAAATTTTTAGAGAGTATTTTGGCCCTATGCTTTATTCTCTTCGCCCGATAAATGCTCAAAAAATACCAAAATTTTCTAAAAGTTTAGAATATGGAATTATTACATCATCCACTAAGAGAAATTGGAATCCGTTTATTAAAGGAAAAAATGATGGGGCATTTTTGGAAGAAGAGACAAAACTTCAAAATTGCAAACATTATTATAATGCAGATAATTTCTTGCCTTTGGTTATAAAATCAAGACCTGTTATAGCAGCTTGCATTAGATTTATTAAAAATGGTGATTTTCATAATATAAGAAGGCCATTAAAACGAAATAAAAAACTTATTTTGTAACTTTTTCTTAATAAAAACATCAAAAAACTGTAATACTACTGATATGTTTTTTAATGTATCATAGTATATAGGGAAGTTTAAATACGAGGTTGATATGTTAAAAAGACTTATATTTTTCGCTATTTGCCTGGGAATAGTTGGAGTAATTGTTTTTACTGATTTTTATCTGATATTTACCAGTAAAATTTTTAACATATTAGTCATTTTGTTTATTATATTTTTATTTTTTATTGCTACAAAACTAGTAGGAAGACCTAAGTTTAGTATAAAAAATAATAAAGATAGCAAGGATGAGTTGGAATGAGTATATATAAAAACCATGTAAAAAACAAAATCTCTTTTGTTATTATAGTTCTTGCTATAACTTTATTCGCTTGCAATCATGTTTATGCTCAAGTTGGCACAAGAGGTACCGACTTTGCTGAAGGTGAAGCTATTAACTCTGTCACTAATGCAGATGGCTCTACAACAAAAACTACTGGAGATGGCAGAAAAGTCACTACTCATGAGGATGGATGGGTACAAAGGATTGACTTTCCAAATGGGACTTCTTCGACTTGTCAGGCTCCAACTGGGGTTACGGTTGAGGGGGCTGCTAGAGGATATCTAAAGGCAGCTTGGAAAGCTGCAACACTTAGGTATGGGCAAGCAGCAGATGCTCTAAAGGCTGGATTTACTAATCAAGGTTATCAAGAGTGTGTTTATACAGATGCTAATGGGAAGACATACACAACAGATGGATATGGTCATGCGGAAGAAGGTATTTATGAAAATTGTAGCCCATTACCCCTAAAAGTAGCTGATTTTTCTAAATGTGCAATTTGCTCATTATATACCGCATTATTTAATGGAGCTAGTTATATGTCCGATGTAGCCTATGATAGGATTGCACCTGGAGCTATGAAATTGCTAGTAATTGGAACTGCTATTTGGCTATTAATAGAATTTTTAATGCTACTTGGATCTCTTACTGAGCAAAATCCTTTTGAATTCTGGAAAAAAGTTTTAAACCAATTATTTAAAGTATTAATTGCATTTCTATTTGTAAAATATGGTAACCCGTTTCTTTATGAAAATTTTATTGCGCCTATTTTTAATGCTGGATTAGAATTTGGTGCAGCTATGGCTTTTAATGCGGCTGATCATGGCTTTACTTGCGGGGCCACTGATTCTTATGCAACAGAACAAGTCGGGGCTTTTCCAATATCTATGCATAATAGTATTATATGTTTAATAGAATCTGTTCAAAATGAAATTGCCTATGCAAAAGCATTGGGGTCTACTCTTATGTGTGTGGCTAGAAATGCTGCTAGTTGGAAAGGTATGATACCTGATTTTTCTATGATGATACAAGGTGCTGTCATTTTTGTGGCAGCATTATTGTTTAGTTTGGCTTTTATTTTCTATTCATTGGATGCGACTGTAAAACTTGGGATTGTAGGTGTATTACTTCCTATTATTATGGCTAGTTGGCCATATAAGAAAACCAAAAGTATGGTGTTTGATAAGGG
Source organism: Alphaproteobacteria bacterium UBA5343 (assembly GCA_002410125.1). Classification (GTDB taxonomy): domain Bacteria; phylum Pseudomonadota; class Alphaproteobacteria; order RF32; family UBA5343; genus UBA5343. The sequence continues at coordinate 10,391 of DHQH01000030.1, read as the reverse complement.
GTGGAATATGCTATTAGAATCAATGATGAACTTTATATTCTTAGCTATTATCGTTAGCCTTGCTATTCAAATATTAGGAGCATCAATTGGGGGAATGAATGATATTGAAACATTGATGAATAATAATGATGTAGATAAACTTAAAGAAACCATGGATATGGGGGGATTAGGATTTATCTTGTTGGTTGCTGGTTCAATGTTCTCATTCTTATTACTTGGCAAAGCTGGAGATTTTGCTGCTAACTTCTCTGGTGGTGGAGCTAAGAGTGAAATCGGTCACAGAATGGGTGGACTTGCTTTGGCTGGGGCTGCTGCTGCGACAGCTAAGACAAGGAAAGGAGCGGTTAAAGGAGCTAAACAAGCAGCCGTTCATGGAGCTAAAAAAACTGTAGATAGAGCTAAGAGTCTTGGTAGCAAGGCTTCTGAAAT
>DHQH01000030.1:0-9881 GCA_002410125.1 Alphaproteobacteria bacterium UBA5343 | reverse complement strand
TTAGATTTGATCGAAAAAGAATTGACAAATTACGAAGATGAACGATTCAAGGAAAAACTTGTTGAACGTCTGGAAAAAATAAAAGAAGGCAAACAGAAGAGAGCTGAAAAAAGAGCCTTTAATAAAACACCTCAGGGATTAGAAGATTTTAAGAAGACTAATAGACAAAGACTTACTGAAGGTAAATCAGAAAAAGTAATGTCAGAGCAAGGTAAAACATATAGTGGTATTGGTAAAAATACTAGGAAAAATATTGATGATAAATTACATAAAGCATCAACAGTTGGGAAAAAGGCAAAGTCTAGTATAGGGGATGCCTTTAAAAAAGTTATTCCTAGAATAAAACGATAATTACTGAGAAAGATTTATAAATGAATAGATTGAGACAAATAGATTATTTTAGAGTATTGAAAGTGATTTTTATCGCTGTTATTCTTACTATGTCTCTTTCTGCATGTGGTGAACAATCTTTTGATGAAACTGCTGGTGATAAATCTTCCTGTGAAGCTCAGTGGAATGCTAAGGCTGATTGCTGGCAATCTAAGTTATTTACACTTATTTATAATGCTGCTGGTGAGATGGCTGTTAATTTATATGAAAAAGTATCAAAAGGTGCTTTTGGGTTTATTATGGTTGCTTTTGCACTTTGGTTTGCTGTGCAATGTTTGAAGATATTTAATAAATCACTATCACAAAGTGCAGCTGAGTTTTGGAATACTGTTTTCCGACAGCTATTTGTCTGTGTTGCTTGTGGAATAATTGTTAGTAGTCTTGATAATATAATATGGGCATTAAATAACCTAGTTATGCCAATATTTATTGCTTGTATTGATTTTGCTAATGAAGTTTTAAGTGTTGGAGTGTCGCAATCAGGTGAAAATTATGGAGCTTGTTTTGTAGCCGGTGGAGAAGATATGAGCGGGGCTGGTTTTCCTGAAGGTCCTAGAACTGCATTAGAATGTATTATTTGCAGAATTCATGAAAAATTAGTTATGGGTAAAGCTATTGGTATTAGAATGCTAACTCTTGATGTGCCTATCACTGGCAGATTAATAGGTATATTATATCTATTTATATTCTTAGCTATTGATTTAGTTTTTGTATTTTATTTAGTGGATAATACTGTCAGATTTGGTTTGATCTTAGCAATGTTTCCATTATGGGTGATGGCTTTTGCCTTTAAAATAACTAAAGGATATACCAGTCAAGCATTTACCTATATATTAAATTGTGGGGCTAATTTGGTATTTATTTGTATCTTAATGACATTAGTTATTAATACCATTCAAGCATTTGTTACAGATCAATATCCTGTACTAAGCCCTGCTGGATGTACAGTTGATGATAGTTTGGATGATGTAAAAGAATTTGCAAGACCTGGGGTAGCATTTTTAACATCGCTATTCTTATGCTTCTTCTTAATGTCAGCCATTGAATTTGCAACAAAGACTGCTGATTCTATGGTTGGTGGTGGAATTAAGGGAGGAGCGGCTCAAAAACTGAAAGCTCTTGGTCAAGCTCTTGTTGCTCTCGCTATTACTGGAGGATCGGCTTTAGCTCTTAAATCTGGACTTACTCAAAAAGCGATGAAAGCTAAAGACAAGTTAGCAAATACTAAAGCTGGGCAAATGGCTGGTAAAGCCAAAAGATTCTTCCAAGGTGCTGATAAACAAAAAGCAAGTGGAGGTGATGATGAATAGATTATCTTTATATGTCACTTCTTTAATTAAACAACAAATGAATAATAAATTTGTTAGAATATTAATATTTGTTGGGATTACTTTAATAATAATGACCAATGAGAGTGCGGCATCTTTATTTGGTCGGTGTCAAACAACTGAAGAATTAAAAGCAGTGTATGGATCTTGTTATGTATGTAAAATATTTGAGATACTACTTAGATCTTTAGCCGATACTTCAATTGCTGTTTATCCTGTAATTAAAGATGCTTGTTTGAAATTAATGGTTATATTATTTGCTCTTTGGATAGTTTTTGAAATGTTGCAAAAATTATCATCTCTTGGTGATGTTAACCCTAGGGAACTGATTTTTGAAATTGTAAAAAAGCTATTTAAAATGCTCTTAGCTTATGCGGCCGTAATGGCAGGACCTCCTTTTATAATAGAATATATTGTAGAGCCTATTGTGTTAGCTGCGGCTGATTTCGGTATGGCAATATCTGATGGTGGAGAATGTGTTATTTCGAGTGGAAATAGTGGATCGTTATTCCCTTCAACTGTTGAAAGTGCTTATATGTGTCTGATAAATCAGATATTTGATTTATTAATATTCCCTATGGTGATGGGACATGCTTTAATGTGTTATGCAACCCATGCTGGAGCCCCTAGTGTTGAGATTTTAGGTAAGACGATTGTTAAATTCTTTGATGTTTTGGACTGGATTAAAGGGGCTATTATATATGTGATTGGGATATTATTGATGATTGCGGTTCCGTTTAAGTTGCTTGATTCATTAATTAAGATTGCACTTGGAATTATGCTTATGCCACTTGCCTTTGTATTTTATGTCTTTAATGTGACTAAAAAATATGCTGGGAAGATTCTTAACTCAATTAGTGAGGGATTAGGTATATATGTATTTACCATTATTTTAGTTCTACTAGTAAAAAGTGTTATAGAAGCATCTATTGGAGGGATAGATCAAGTATTCCAATATTTAGACCAAGCGAGTATGAATGATTCAGTTAGAGATGATATGGTTGAGAAGATTGATAGCTTATTTAGTATATGGTCTGCGACTTTCATTTTGCTTGTTGCATCAGTTATTTTTGGGATTTTATTTATTGCACAAGTTCCACAATTTGCTAATTTGTTTATTCCATCAGGAGGACTTGGAAAGGGTGAAGGAGCACAACGTTTTGGTGGTCAAATGATGAGCATGGCTAAAGGAAAAGCTAAAAAAGTTGGAACAGGACTTAAAAATGCTGGCACCAACGCTACTAAAGCTGGAGTTAGAGGAGCGATGAATAAATTTGGTAAAAAAGGAAGTGGTAGCGGAGATGGAGCTGAGAAAAAAGGTATTGGAAAACTAAAAGATAAAGCTACTAACAAATTAAGTAGTTGGGCTAATAATAGTAAGAATAGTTATGGGAATAAAGGAGATAAATAATAGATGATGTTATGGGCTAAAAATAATGGATTATGTAAAATACTGAGAATAATTATTCTTAGTATGATAATCTATGGTGTTTTTAGTATTGTTGCTACAGATATTACAAGTTCTAACATCTCTAAAGCTGATTATACCCTTGGATTATTTCAGCCAGAAGATAAAAAATGTCCAGATCCTGTTGAGGCTAGAAGTGATTTTGATGGGTGCTTATTATGCCCTGTTTTTGAAAAACTTTTTGATGCATCTAGTTATATGAGTCAAAAAGCATGGGAAACAACATCAGGTGGAGCTATAAATCTTTTGGCACTGGGTTTTGTGGCATGGTTGATTTTATATATTTTGCCTCAACTTGGAGCAATTGATAAATTAAATACCAATAAATTATGGGATGATTTTATAGAAAAAATATTTAAAGTTATTATCGCATTTATCTTACTATCTATTCCTACTAGTCAATTCTATGGTTTATTTTTAGGACCCGTTTTTGAGGGGGGAATGAATATAGCTAATGAAATTCTGGGATCTGACTGCTCACAAGTATCAACAGGTGGACAGGTTGGAGCCTTTCCTATGGCAATGAAAACCTCAATTGTATGTGCTATAGAAAATATTCAAGGGCGACTTGCTGATGGTATGACCGTTGGGAGGGTTGCTCTTTGTTTTGGCTGGAAGGTTGATTTAGCTTGGGATATTATACCTAATTTTGGAATGATGTTAATTGGGGCAATTATATTAATTGTATTTACTTTATTAATGATTGTTGTTCCATTCTTACTGATTGATTGCATTATTAGGCTTGGAATTGTTGGAGCGATAATGCCAATGGCGATTGTTTGCTGGGCATTTAAGTTTACTGCACAATATACCAAGAAAACATGGGAAATGTTTGTGAATGTATTTTTCAAATTTATCTTCTTAGTAATGGTGATTGTTACTATTTTATCTATGTGTCAAGCGATGTTAAATGGCGGCAGTGGAGATTCTGCTGTTAATATTCAACAGGCAGTACAACAAAATAATATCGATGATATTTTGAATGCATTTTCTTGGTCTGGTGGTAAGTTCTTAAAACTTGTGGCTGTAATTATATTTGGCTTAGTATTGTTAGAGAATAGTGATGGACTTTCTAGTGGATTTGGTAACTCTGGCGGCGGTGGAGATGATATTGGCGGTAAAGTTGCAACTGCCGGAATGTCTGCTGTTAGAGGTGGTGGCAAAAAGCTAGGTGGTGCAGCAATGACAGGTGCTGGTGTTATGGCGGCTAAGGCCATTAATGATGCAAGTGAGGGAGTTAACTCTATAAGGCATAGGGCAAGAGTTGCTTTTAGCAATGTTGGGAATAAAACTGGACTTGGAAAAGGAACCACGGCATTGGCAATTACTAATTCTGCTGGAGCATTAGTAAAAACTAGTAACTCTTTAGATAAAAAAGGAAATCAAGTAGAAACAAAATCAACCCAACAAAACGGAAAAAGAGTTTTACTAGAAAAAACTACTACCGATAAGAATGGTAATATCACTAAAGTTATGGATGATGGTTTTGTTAAGATAACACAAGTTATTGGAGCTGATGGTAAAGTTAAAGAAGAAAAGGTTAATATGAGACCAGGCTTTAGTAGAAACATGTTTAATAGAGATGGTAGTATAAATAAAAACTTGATAGCACAATCTGGACTTAAAAAGTCTGATTTAGATAGAATTGTTAATAAAGAAATAGCTAAAAAACATATTGGTAGAGATGCTAGTAAATATAGTAATTGTGTTAAGTCTGAATTTACAAATGAAAAATCTAGATTTGGTGGAGTAGCTGATGTTACTACTGAAACAAAAGCTGATGGAGCTATTGAAACATATCGAACAGAGACTGCTAAGAATGGTAGAACATTTAGTACTTACACGATTGAAAAAGATGGAAAAATAATAAAAATTGAAACTGATGGTATTATTGTTAAAGAGACTGTTACCAAAGGAGATAAACCTCCACAAATATTTTATAGACAGCATCAAAATACACCGAAAAAACATGATATTATGTTCCAAGAAAAAAATGATAGTTTTGGGGATGATGGTAAGCGATTCTTCAAAACCGTTAAGGATGAGAAGATGAAAGAAATCTTGAAAAGAAGTGCTTTTGATGTTGAAGATGTTGCAGCTTTTTATAATAGAATCAAAAAGTAACAAGAACTATAACCAAAATTTCTAAAACCTACAAATTTTTTGAATAAATTATGTAAAGTTCTTGCATTATTTTCGCAAAAGTATATTTTGTTGTTATATTATTCGTAAACAAAATATAGGTAAAAAATCATGGAAGAGATCATTTTTCCTAATCAAATTAGGATGTTCAGAAGACTTAAAGGTCGCTCAATGCAAGAGCTAGCAGATAATCTTAATGTTAGTCTTTCTGCTATTAGTAAGATTGAAAAAGGTTATAGAAGAGTTGACCAAGAACAGTTAGTTAGAATTGCAGAATTTTTGGACTGTCCTTTACAAGAAATTTTCGTTAATGAACATAACTCTCAGCCAGAAGTGGTTCAAGCATGGAGAAGAGAGCAAGATAGAAGAAATAAAATTAATGAAAAAAGCGGCCTTAAAACTCTAGGTGCAGGTCTTAGACATATTAGAAGTGATAAGAATTTGACTTTAATTGAAGTTGCAGAAAGTGCTGATATGACCCTTTCTGTTTATCACAGAATCGAAATGGGACAAAGAGAAGTATCTGATAAAGAATTTAAAAATATTGCGAGATCCTTAGGTATTTCTACTGATGAATTAAAGAAACAAATTGGTTCATTAGAAGGCGAAGGTGTTTTAGAAGAAATAATTCAAAAAAATGACTCAAAATACAAAATTTTATCTAATTCTAGATCTGCTATTAGTCTTCCAAGCAAATCAAATTATGAACATAGTGAAATTGAAGTTTTTGGTTCACAATCTAGAGATGGTAATATTATCGTTGATAGAGAAAAACCAACAGGTAATGTTGAGAGACCTAGAAAACTAGAAGGTAAAAATGAGGCTTATGCATTAAATTTATGCACTAGAAGGTTAGGATCTTTACTACCTACAAGATCTGTTCTTTATGTTGACCCATCACAAATGGTGAGTTTAGGTGATATTGCGGTTTATTATACAGATAAAACTAATGCAAAAATTATTAGTGTTAGAGAAGATAATAATGGCAAGCTTTATGGCGTGAGATGGAATCCTGAAGAATCTATTGAAATATCTGATGAAGAGCTTAGAGAATTACATAAAATTGTAATGATTTCTTTATAGAAAACAAAAAATTAAATTTGTAAAAAAAAAGCGGAAATTTTTCCGCTTTTTTTTGTATTTATTAACCTATGCTTTACTTGCTTAGTATAGAATTATAGTTGGCTTGTTTTGTATAAATTATTTTGTTGGATATAAGGAGAGGGACTCCAAGTGGTAAATTCGTCCCCAACAAAAAGAAGGAAATCGGTAAATCCGGGCGGTTTAATTAATAATAATGAAATAGAAGAACCAGTTGTAATAGCCCAAAGATTTATCAATATTTTCCGTCAATTACATGTTTTCAACGAGGACCATCAATTAAGATTTGAAAGCATGTTGTTAGATTGTCCTCCGGAAGTTCGTATGATGTTTGACGAAATTCCGGGAGGTTCTGCTGTGCTTGAATATCTTCAAGACATAGAAGAACAACATGGTCTAGTAGAAGAAGGCGAAGATGTTGAAGTTTCTGATGAAGAAAAATCAAAAGCTAGAGTTTTAGCTACAGCACTTGCAGAAGCCCAAGAAAAAAATGCCGATAGATCTCACCAACAAGCATTAGAACTTGCTAGAGAACAAGCAGAAGTTCTTGCCCTTTCCCATAAACAATCTCAAGAAGCTGCTAGAAGACAAATGGAGCAGCTGACAAAGTCTATTACAAGAGCCCAACAACAAAATAATACAGCCGAATTACAAGAACTTACAAAGTCTTTACAATCTGCTCAACAAGATATGTTTGCAGCACAAACAAAGGCTATTACAGAAGCACAACAATTAACACCTGAAGCCTTTCAAATGTATCAAAGAACATTGGCTGATGGTGCTGCTATGCAAACAGCCCAAGCACCAATGTTACAAGCTCAATCGGCACAACCAGGAACTCCAGTAGCAGGAGCTCCTGTGACAGGTACTCCTGCAGTTCAAAGTGTTGCCGGTGGTGTTCAAGCAATTGCAGTACCTGTTGCTACAAATGCTGGAGGTGCTAGCATTGATGTATCTGAAATTGAAACTATTGAAATTGATAAGAGTATTAGTGATGGAAAAACTGTAGTACAAACCGTGGCTAGCTCCCCTGCCCAAGTGGTGATGTCTCCTACAGCTCCTGCAACTCCTGTGGCAGCAGCTCCTGTGGCAGATGGAGAAGCAGTTGATAATGTTGCTGTTGCGCCTACTCAAGGTGCTACAACAACCACTGTTGCGGCAGCTCCTGCACAAGTGGTGATGTCTCCTACAGCTCCTACAACTACTGTGGCAGCGGATCCTGTGGCAGATGGAGAAGCTAACACAACCCCAACTATAACTGCTGCAACTAGTGGAACTGCTACTCCTGTTGTTTCTCCAAATATACAAGTACAAGCCAATGTACAAGCAACATCTGGTGGTGATGTAAGCAGTGGTGCAACAAATATTGCCCCTACAAATCCTACTTCAACAACAAGTCAAGTAGCTAGTGGTGAAGCTAATCAAGCTGGAGGAATTGCAAATGTTAATGCAACAGCTAATATTGACAGTAAAGATATTGCGAATGCGGTAACCGAGGCTATAAAAGCTAGCAATGAAGCCAATCAAGAAAATATCAAAGAGATTATTGAAGCAATTAATGCTAAAGATGATGGAAATGATGATGTTAAATCTGCAGAAATTATTGCTCAAGCAATTGCTGATTCCCAAGCTAATATTATGGAGAATGCTAGCGGAAGTCAAGCTCAAGCAATTTCTGATGCATTATCTGATGCTCTTATTACCAGTCAAGAAACATCTGGTAGAGCAATTGCTGATGCTATGGCACTGTCACAACAAGAAACTGCAATCTTAGCAGCTAAAACACAAGCTAAAGAGCAAGCAAAAGCATTATCTGAAGCACTTACAACGGCTAACAAAGAAACTATAGAACAACAAAAAGAAGCTGCTATTGATCAGGCAAAAGCATTATCTGATGCATTAAAAGAAGCTCAAACTGTATCAACTCAAAACTTAGCTGATACTCTTGCTGACTCACATGAAAAAGCAGCAGAATCTCAAGCAAAATCATTAGCAGTTGCTCTTTCTCAAACACAAGATATTACAGCTCAAACTCAGGCAGAAGTATTATCTGAAGCAATGAGTGGAGCATTAAAAGAATCTCAAGAAGTTAATGCAGAGACACAATCTAAAGCTCTGTCGCAAGCATTAAAAGAAGCTCAAGAACATAATACAAAAGTTCAATCTGATGCTTTATCTGAAGCACTTAGTCAAAGTCAAAAATCAACAGCTGAAATTCAAGCTGAAGCTTTAACTAAAGCATTAGAGACCTCGCAAGATAAATCTGCGGAATCTATCGCCAAAGCATTTGCTGCTAATGCGGATGAAACTGCTGAAGCACAAGCAAAAGCATTGGCTGGAATATTAGAGGTAAATCAAGACCAAAATGTTAAGGCTCAAACCCAAGCATTATCTGAAGCATTAGCTCAAAACCAAGATAAGTCTGCAGAAGTACAGGCTGAAGCTCTTAGTAAGGCTTTTGCTGAAAATGCCGAGAGAGATGCTGAGTTACAAGCAAAATCACTTGCAAATGCTTTATCTGCTAATGTAGAAAAAGAAGCTGAGTTACAGGCTCAGTCTCTTGCAAATGCATTATCATCAACAGAGATTAAAACTAGCACCACATCCACTGAAGAAGAAGCTGCAAAACAAGCCATTCTGCAAGCTCAAGCAATGTCTTCAGCGCTTAAATCAACTGAAATTAAAACGAAATCTAGTGATGCTAGTATCATTAAACAAGCCAGCACTTTAGCAGATGCTTTAGGTAAAACTGAACTTAAGACTACAACAAAATCTGATGATGAGAATCTAAAAGCTCAAGCTCAAGCTATATCTGATGCTATTGCTAGTACAGAATTACAAACTAAGAGTTTGGATGATAATTTCGACCAACAAGCAGAAGCGCTTACAAGAGCATTAGAGAGCACAGAACTTACAACATCACTTGCTGACAATAATATTAATATAAATAGTAATATTATTGCTGATAGAACCCAAGAAAAAGATTGGGATGACGAATATGAGTTTGTGAATCCTTATGATAAGCAAGATGGTGTTGAGTATGAATATATTGAAGAAGAACTTCCTGAAGAGGAAGAAGAAAAAATTGAGATTGATTATGAAAAATTAAGAGCTAATAGCTTAACATCTCTTGCTGATGATTTAGGTATATCAGATGATATTGATATTAATAAAATTTCCTCTGAAGAAAAAGAAGATGTAGCAGAAGAAGATATCGAAGATGATTTTGATGAATTAGAAGATTTTGAAAGTGTTGAAGTAGACGAAATCGGCGATGATGATGAGTATGAATATGTCGAGGAAGATGATGATAGCGAAATCGGCGATGATGATGAATATGAATATGTCGAGGAAGATGATGATAGCGAAATCAGCGATGATGATGAATATGAATATGTCGAGGATGATGATAGCGAAATCAGCGATGATGATGAATATGAATATGTCGAGGA
>DHQH01000001.1 GCA_002410125.1 Alphaproteobacteria bacterium UBA5343 | reverse complement strand
GTAATAGACATGGGCAAGAGTGCTTTTATGAATGTTTCTGCCAACAGATTTTTCGTGTTACACATCGAGAAAAGAAACAAGATATTTCAAAAGTTGCCTATCGAATAATTGGAAGGAAAGAATATGTTGAAAAAATCATTGGTAAAAATAGAATAGGCAAACAAATTATTCAATGGTCATTGCAAAACAATAAATATATACCTGTTCAGCATTGTATTTTTACTGAAAATTATGAGGAGATAATTGATTCTTTTAAATTGCAAGAATGAAAAATTGGGAAAAAATAAATATAAAGAATGATTCTGGCGAAATAGTAGAAGCAATTGCTCCTGTTATTATTTCAGCAAGTCGTTCTACAGATATTCCAGCTTTTTATTCTCAGTGGTTTTTTAATCGACTCAAAAAAGAATATGTAGCATGGGTAAATCCTTTCAATAGGAAATTACAATATATTTCTTTTAAAAACACAAGGTTTATTGTTTTTTGGACAAAAAACCCAAAGCCAATACTTCCTTATTTAAAATCACTTGATAAGTTAGGTATTCATTATTACTTTCAATATACCCTTAATGATTACGATACTGAAGACTTAGAACCCAATCTTCCAAAAATTGAAGAACGAATTAAGACTTTTGTTGAATTGTCAAAAATGATTGGCAAAGAAAAAGTTATTTGGAGGTTTGACCCATTAATATTAAGCAAAACTATTTCTGTTGACTTGCTCTTAAAACGAATAGAATCAATTGGACAAGCAATAAAGCCTTATACAGATAAGCTCGTTTTTAGCTTCGCCGATATAAAATGCTATAATAAAGTCACGAAAAACTTAACATCTGCTTCTAATGATTTTCGAGAATTTTCTGAAGAAGAAATGAAGTATTTCTCAGAAAAGCTTTCAGTATTAAATACAAGTCTTAGACTTGACCTTGCTACATGTGCTGAAAAAATTGAATTAAATAATTATGGGATAAGTCATAATAGGTGTGTTGATGATGAATTAATTTATAAAATTGGGAAAGATGATGATGCTTTAGTGAATTGGCTAGGTTTTAATCAACCTAAAGAACTTTCCTTGTTTGATGAAATTATATATAGCACAAATAACAAATTAAAGGATAAGGGTCAACGAAAAGAATGTGGGTGTTGTATAAGTAAAGATATAGGTATGTATAATACATGTAATCATTTATGTCGCTATTGTTATGCAAACCATTCGGAAAACATTGTTAAGACAAATATTGCAAAACATGATAAGAATAAAGAAAGTTTAATATAAAGCAGAAATATATGGCAAGGTCATTTTATATAAAAGAATCGGAATTAGATAATTATCAAGTAAAAGTTATAAATAGAAAAACAGAAAGTTCATTTATTGTTAGAGGATGTGCTGGAAGTGGTAAATCTATATTAGCATTATGGAAAGTTAAACAAATCCAAGAACAGGAACTTGGTAGTTATTACTTTATTGTTTTTACAAAGTCTTTGCGTCAATATATGAAAGATGGAATAGATACAATTGGCTTAAATAATAATTGTGTTGTTTACTTTGAACAATGGAAAAAAATGGGATGTCCATCTGCAGATTATATTATTGTAGATGAAGCGCAAGATTTTGCTGAAGAAAATATTTTGCTTTTTAAAAGTAAAGCGAATACTGCGCTAATGTTATATGGGGATAGCAATCAACAGATATTTAGTTTCAAAAAGCCAGTGCCGATTTCTATGGAAGAAATAATTCATATTACTAAATTCAAGGATGAAAAATTAGTTTTCAATCATAGATTACCAAAGAAAATTGCACGAGTTGCTGAACTTATTGGCGAAGATGTCGAAGATTTATCATTTGTCTGCACTGAAGAAGGTACAGAATTACCGAAAATACTTTCCTTTAATAATAATGATGAACAATATGATGAAATAGTTAAAATAATCAAAGCAAGGCAATTTGAAGATGTCGGAATTTTTCTTCCCAATAATGCAGCAGTAAAAGAGGCATATAATAAATTGAAGTCTAAATTAGATGTAGAATGTGCATACTGGATTGATTTTGGTGACAATGTTGATAATCTTGACTTTACAACTAATAAGCCTAAAATTACCACATATTATAGAAGCAAAGGATTGCAGTTCGAAGCTGTTTTTATTCCACGTTGTGATGTTGAAGATGAGGATAAAAGAAGTCCATTATATGTTGCATTGACAAGAAGTTATCAATCATTGTTTATTTTGCACAACAATAATCTGTCATCTTTTTTTGACGAAGTGTCACCAGATTTATATGAAACATCATTAATTAGTCAAGCAAGTAGGAGGTTATAAATATGAAAAAAGTATATATCCCAACTACATCATTGAATTTCAACAATATTTTTTCAACTGAATCAATATCACCGCCTTCGTTCTACAATAAAAGAGGATTTGGCTACAAAAGATTGGATAAAATTCCACCTAATCCTTTTGATAATTTTATTGTTGGTTATAGTAAGTTTCCTGTGTTTTCGATAATTGAAAGCGATTATGAAAGCTATCCGTTAGTTATTGAATTTACTATAGAGGAAAGTAATATAGTTGGCAAAAAAGTCACTCGTAAAAAAGATGATGTAGAAGTATTTTTATTTGACAGTACAATTTATTTTAACCCTAATAATGTTAAGGTTTATTTTTACGACAAGCACAGCTTAAAAAGCTGTTTAATAAAATCGGAACCAAGTATAGAGACAAAACTTGTTGAAAATTATAAAAGTTGTTTTGTCGTCGGTAAAAATGAAAATAATTTTAATTGGGGTAAAGAGATTATTGAAAGCATAAAAAATAAGCAACATGATTCTTTTGAATCTAATATCTCTTTAGACCAGAAAATAAATAGAGTAAAAGGTTTCTTTTATTCATTCTTGTCAGGTGTATTATTATCGAGTTCTAAGCAGCATGAGGTGTCTCGCTTAAAACAATCATTTCATCATATTCTGAGTGCTTTAGAAAATACAAATGATTTGAATTTTAGCATACCTGAGGTTATCAAAAACAATTGGAAGTCTCTGGTTAATGAAACAAATCAATTAATGGAAAGTAAGGCTTTTCAGGTAAAAGATATTTCCGTTGCCAATTTGAAACTAACTGCTTTCAATGATAAAACATTTCAAGGCAGTGGTTCATCTGTGTATCAGAATATATCAAATATGTTATTGGATTTTCCAATTACAAGCATTGAAGATTTTAAATCTTCAAAAGCAGATATTGCTTTTGAGATAGGGAAAATATTAAAAGAAAATATTGCCACCTGGGATGGGAGTAATGAACAAAATTATATTAATGGATTACTAGCAAATTTGGAATCTTATCAGCCTTTCGATATAAAAAGTCACAAGAGTCAATTATTGCAATCAATTTCAGCATTTGTCATCAAGGGTGATGACCCTGAGAAGCTATTGCTGTATTTGGAAGAAAATAAAATCTATAATAAGAGAATAGCACTAGGCTTATGGGGGTGTCTATTTGGCTTCGCAAG
>DHQH01000019.1:3312-3919 GCA_002410125.1 Alphaproteobacteria bacterium UBA5343 | reverse complement strand
CAAAACTTTATCATTATCTGCATAAATGAAATTATAAAACTTACTGCCGATGCATATATGGGTGGAGTTTTTAGAGATTTTTTTAAGGGGGCAAAATGAGTAAAGAGATAGAAACAGATGAAGGGATGAATCATTCTGAATTATTTCAAACATTGTTGGATGGATATAGAGTTAGGCATAAGGCGTGGTCAGATAAAAAATATTTTATATACCTAGACGATGATACTGGGACTATCTTGGATGCTTATAATGAAGAGTTTGTTATAACCATAAACGACCATCGGTGGGAAATTGCACCCGAATTTAAAATGCTTTGCGAGAATGATGTCAGAAAGGCACTTGATAATTTCGTGAGTGTTGAGCTTGTTATAGAAAAACTATTTAATGATGAATGATTTACACTAATGCGTTTTGTGAGATTAAGGGGGAGTGAGATGGCTAGAGAAGAAATAATTAAGTGCGATATTTGTGGAATAGATAAAAGAGACTTACCTAAACATTGGTCATCTCATATGGGAGAGTTATTTTTGGCTTTTCGGAATTTCCCAAACATACAGAAAGATATTCAGGTCAAGGACTGCTGTATGAATTGTGCAAAAAAGATTTA